>NZ_JAUBQS010000074.1:0-29949 GCF_036701355.1 Microcoleus sp. Pol12B3 | reverse complement strand
TCTTTGTGAATGACTCTGTTTCGGTACAGTCCGTCAAGGATATCAGTTATTTGAATGGCAATTTCCAATATTTCTGCTAGAGTCAGCTTGCGTTCTTGGGCATAGTCTCGCAGAGAAATACCGCCAAAATCCTCCATTACTAGGGCATAGCTGTGGCGATAGGACTCTAAATTGTAGGGTTCAACGACTCCCGGCAGACGTAGATTTTTGGCGATGGTATATTGGTTGCGGAATTGCAGCAGTTCGCTGAAGCTGGGATAGTCTCGATTTAATAGTTTAATGACAACCGGAATCTGGTCTGTTTCTCGGAGCGCTCGATATACTAGGGTTCTCGAACCGCAGTATAATTGCTCAACCAGATGATATTCTGAAATTTGGTTTGTCAAATCCACTGCGGTACTCCTCTGGATTACTCCATCTTAGACATTGACTTCTGTAACTTATTATACACTTCTCTTAGTCAAGTCTAACGGTGAGATAACTGATTTCGCCCCCAGCAGAAAGACTCTACCGCTTCTCTTCTTTTTTCATTGTTGAATAAAAAGATTGCCATCTATAGATATCGTCTTATCCTTTCATCGGTAAGAAAATGGTAAACTCCGTCCCTTCTCCCAATAGAGAATTTACCTCGATCGCCCCTCCATGTTTCTCAACCACAATTTGACGAGCGATCGCCAATCCCAACCCCGTCCCTTTCCCTACTCCCTTGGTAGTAAATAATTCATCAAAAATCTTCTCTTGCACTGCTTCACTCATGCCCACGCCGTTATCTTTGATGCAAATTATCGCTTGTTTTTTGTCCAGAGAAATGTCGGTTCTAATGGTGATTTCATTGACTACTTCTGCATAATGTCGCCCTTGATTTGATTCATCCAAAGCATCGATCGCATTACCTAACAAATTCATAAATACTTGATTCAACTGGCCGGCATAACACTCCACTTGTGGCAAATTACCGTATTCCTTAATCACTTTGATTTCTGGACGATTTTCGTTAGCCTTGAGGCGATGTTTCAGGATCATAATGGTGCTGTCGATGCCATCGTGGATATTACAAGCTACGGGATAGTTAGTATCGGCACGGGAAAAGCTTCGCAGACTGTTACTAATATCTCGAATCCGCTTCACGCCTTCCCGCATCGAACCTACTAATTTGGGTAAATCTTCTCGGATGTAATCAAGATCTATGTTATCGATTTCTTCTTGAATCTCTGGATCGAGTTGCGGATATTTTTGTGCATATAAATCGAGCAATCCAAATAAATCTTTGATATAATCTAAAGCTGGTTGAATATTACCAGTCAGAAAACCCACTGGATTATTAATTTCATGAGCTACCCCAGCCACTAAGTTTCCCAACGCTGACATTTTTTCGCTTTGAACTATTTTTACTTGTGCTTGTTTGAGACCGGTTAATGCTTGTTGAGATTCTTGATACAAACGGGCATTTTCTAAAGAAATAGCAGCTTGAGAAGCCAGCAAATTTAGCACTTCAATGCGATCGCTCGTAAACGCCCCAACCGTCAGGTTATTTTCCAGGTAGAAAACTCCTATCAACTGCCCTTGATTAAGAATTGGAATACAAAGAACACTGATCGGCTGGTGCTGTTCAATATAGCGATCGCTCGCAAGCTGGGAACTTACCCTAGCATCAACTATTACCAAAGGTTTCAAACTACGCTTGACAGTGTTAACCAAACTAATCGCTACATCCTGACTAGATTCTAGAGGTATTGATGGTAATAGCTTAGGTTCCTGTCCCTCTGCTACAAGAGCCGCTACCTGTAAATACTGTTCTTGTTTGAGCAATAAGACACACTTAGTTGCCCCAGCATTCGCGATCGCTATTTTTAGGAGAGTAGTCAGGAGTTTATCTAGTTCAATCTCCCCAGAAATGGCTTGAGAGGCTTTGATCAGAGTCGGCAAATCGAGAAATTCAGAGTTGCTGCTAGAAGAGTTGGTATTATAAGTAATTGTTCCGCGGGCGATCGTTTCCTTTAATGAACTAAAGGCTTGAGCTTGCTGAAGGATAATACCGAGTAGGCGAGGATAACGTTTTTCCAAATCCTCAATTTTGGCTTTAGCTCCCCATCGGGCATAACAATAATACGCTTCAATCATGTAGGCTTGAGCTACTTTTTCTTTGCCCCATCCCAAGTAGAATTTAGCTGCTAGTTCGTTGGCGAGGGCTTCTTCGTTGATGAATAGATTTTCTTTAGCGAGTTGGATAGCGCGATCGTACATTTCCAGTGCATCTGCTTTATTGCCCAAAACCCGCTGCAGTTCTGCTTCAACCAAATACCATTTATGCAGATGATTCATCGGAGCATTTTGCGCCCACTGGTGCAGAGTAGTTTGATGGATTTCCACAGAGGCGAGAATTTCAGCTTGCTCAATTTCTGGCTGTGTGGGTAAAAGTGCCAGGTACGTCAGGGCTGCATAGAAATGGAAAATTGGAATAAAAATACATCCCGGTACTGCTATCAAATAGGGCTGGGCTTGGCTAATATAATTGTTCGCCTCTTTGTAGTTACCAAAGCAGTAAGCCAGCAACAGTTTGTAGATATAAACCTCGGCGATGGCAGTGAATTCATAATCCTGATTATGCTTGGGCATCATCACTGTTTCATCGTAGGCCGGACCGATTAAGCAATCCGACAGAATCTCGACTTCCTTTAAGTTATTCACCGTCTGCCGCACCATATCTACATAAATCTGAGCCGAATATTGCTTTACCTGAGCCAAGGCGGCGCTGTAACTTGCTATTTCTGATTCCAAATTGCTCAGTTCTACTCCACTGAAAAAGTTCATATAGCTGTAAGTGACCATGCTGTAGCCAGCACTTAGAAAATCGCCAGTTTCCATGCCCCACCTATAGCTATCTTTCGTCGTCAGTATCACTGCCCTCATTGCTTCTTTGCGATGCTGAATAAAGGCTCCAAATAGATTCAGAATCATGGACTTGAATTCCCGGACATTGAACCTATCAAGCAATAAAAGTGCTAATTTACCAAAGGCATACCCCGTTTCCACATCTCCCAAAAAGGCACACAACACCAGTCCGTGAATGCCATACCCCACCGTCGATGCTGGCGCATTCCCAAAGGAGAGCGATAAACTCACCATCTTGCTGCTAAGTAGGGGCAGCAAACCGGGCATTCCCAGAAAGATAGGAGAATATAATGTTGCTAATAGTGGCATGGCAGCCTGAGCCTTGGCATCAGTTATCACCGGCAGATTAACTAGCTCTTCAATCCGTCTACCTTGGAGTTGGCTGGCAACGGCTTCTAGCGCTTTACCAATCAAAGCTTCGTCAGCTTCGGTGGGTAGTTCAACCCCCAATTGCCAGAGTGCTTCTCTTGCTACTGCAATGGCTTCTAGTGACTTGCTCTGTGCTGTCTGGGCGGCAATTTGAATTTCGTAAATTTTGATTTTGTCTAAGATTGTCTGGGCTGCTTGCAACACTTGTACTGCTATCTCTTCCATGCTGTCAAAGTCAGCATTCAAATAGGCAGCTTCGGCAGCAGCAACATAGAGGTTCAGGGTTAATTCATACTGCCTTTGCCAGCAGTTGGCTGTTAGTAGATCAATGCCTGTTTGCAGATAAACTCTAGCTGCCATGTAGGCGGTAGAATTTCTGGCTTTACAACCGGCTGCCAAGTTCAGTTTAGCTAAGGCTTCTCGTTCGCTAGGTTGGGTAATTAACTCAATTCCTCGATTCAAATGCCCGATAATATCAAACATTTTTTCTTCTTGCTCTATTTTTGAAAAATTTTGCTGAAGTAATTGTCCGATTTTGAGATGAGTTGCTTTTTTCTGTGAATCGGGAATGAGTGAATATGCGGCTTGCTGGACGCGATCGTGTAAAAATCGATAAGTTGGATTAGCTGAAGAATTGAAAACTTCATTACTATCCGATTGGGTAAAGAACTTATAGATTTTGGTCGTGGGAATCACCAAACCTTCCTGCAATGCTTTCCATAAAGCCGTAGCCGTCATTCCCGGAGATTGCTCACTGACAATTACTAACGTATTCAAATCAAAGTGCGATCCTATACATGCAGCTAATGTGAGAACCTCCTGAGTTTCTGGTGGCAACTTCTGCAATAGCCAAGCCATGAATTCAACGACATCATCAGTAATCGCTAAGGCTTTAACTTGGGCAAGATCACACTGCCAATGCCGAATCTCCCAATTAAAGCTAATTAGCTTATCGTCATGTAATGCCTTGATAAACTGAGTAGCAAAAAAAGGATTTCCCTGAGTTTTTTGATAGACTAATTTTGTCAAAGGTTGGGCCAGGGATAATTCGCAATTCAACGTATCCACCATCAACAAATTTATATCGGTTTCGCTTAACGGTTGCAAATAAATCCTATTCACTTTTGCCCCTGTTTTAACTATCTCATCCACTGTTAAGATAAATGGATGCACAAGCGAAACTTCATTATCTCGATAGGCCCCCAATACTAATAAATATCCCGTATCCATCATCAATAATTGTAGCAAATTCAGGGAGGCTGAATCCGCCCATTGCAAGTCATCCAAAAACATCACTAAAGGATGTTCTTTACTCGTGAAAACTTGCACAAATTTCTGCATGAGCAGATTAAAGCGATTTTGGGCAGCACTTCCTGACAATTCTGTTGCATGAGGTTGAGCGCCAATTATTCCTTCTAACTCAGGAATCACATCAATCAAGACTTGTCCGTTGTCTCCCACGGCTGCTAAAATCTGGGTTTTCCATGTTTGCAATTGGGTATCGGATTCTGATAGCAATTGACCCATTAAGTCGCGGAAAGCTTGCACAAAGGCACTGAAGGGAATGTTGCGTTGAAATTGATCGTATTTGCCTTTGATAAAATAACCGCGCTGACGGACAATCGGTTTATGAACTTCATTGACAACGGCGGTTTTCCCAATTCCAGAAAAACCTGCTACTAGCATCATTTCGGTGCTACCTGTGCTGACTCGCTCAAAGGCAGCTAATAGGTGATTAACTTCTTTTTCTCTACCGTAGAGCTTTTCGGGGATAGTAAAGCGATCGCTAATATCTCGCTTTCCTAGTTCAAAATATTCTATCTGGCCTGTTTTTTGTAACTGAACTAAACAAATCTCTAAATCCTGCTTGAGTCCTAATGCACTCTGATAGCGTTTTTCGGCATTTTTGGCCATCAGCTTACTGACAAGTTGCGATAAAATTAGGGGTATCTCTGGATTTATTTGATGGATCGGTTTCGACGGTGTGGCGAGATGAAAATGCACCAATTTCATCGGATCGTCCGAGACAAATGGCAACCTTCCTGTCAACAACTCATAAAAAGTCACACCCATGGAATAAAAGTCACTCCGATAGTCAATGCCTCGATTCATCCGTCCTGTTTGTTCGGGAGAGAGATAGGCTAATGTTCCTTCTAAGATATTGGGATTCTGTATTTCTTGGGTTTCTCGTGGTAGGAGGGAGGCAATACTAAAGTCAATTAGTTGGATTTGTTTGGTGTGTGGATTAATGAGAATATTAGCGGGTTTAATATCTTTGTGAATGACTCGCTTTTGGTATAGATAGTGAATAATGTCTGTTAGTTGTATGGCGAGTTGGAGAAATTCTACTAAAGGTAAAACTTGAGATGGTTCGGTTTTATTTGTTGCGGTTTTGAGATAAGTAGATAGGGAGACTCCGCCAAAGTCTTCCATTACTAGGACATAGCTATTCTGGTATACTTCCAGCGTCAGGGGTTTGACGAGGTGAGGGAAGTCGAGATTTTTGGCAATAGTATATTGGTTGCGAAACTGGACGAGCTCGTTGAAGGTGGGGTATTTGTTTCGCAGCAGTTTGACGACGACTGGGTATTGGTCACGGGTACGGATGCCTCGATAGACTAAAGTACGTGTACCTACATAAAGTTTCTCTGTAATCTCATAACCTGACAAATTTGCGATCGCATCCATAACTTATTGAGCCTTTATTATAAAAGAGTTAAATTAAAACCTTCTATTCCATTGTATTTTATTATTTGACAAAGATACCGATCGCAAACTCTGCACCTTCGCTAGGTACAGAATTAACTGTAATTTTTTCCCTATGTTGATCAAATATTATTTGACAATCAAGCAATTTGGTGACAAGCCCCCGGACTCATCCGTGAGTTCAATCTCAAATCTCAAATTTCAAATCGCATGACGTGCGATCGCTAATTCTCAACCAGTTCCTTTCCCTATTGGCGCTATGGTATGTGTAGTATGGTTTCGTAAGTTGTGATGGTATCATAAAACAATAACTTGTAATTTTTAACCGCAAATATACGCAGATCGACCAGTATATAAACTTGATACTATCTGCGTATATTTGCCTGCATCTGCGGTTGTATTATGCTTTATTCGCCGTAGTGGCCGCCGACAACCTTACCCCGAAACACAACATAATTGTAGATGTTGTAAAAAATCATAATCGGGAGCAGAACGCCCATAAACACAATCATAAATACCAGGGCGCTGGGCGAAGCTGCGGCTTGGTAAATCGTGATTTGCGACGGAATAATGTAGGGAAAAACAATTAATCCCAAGCCGATGAAAGTAAGCAAAAAAATCAGAATCGTCCAGACAAACGGCGTGCGTTCTTCTTTGTTTGCGAGACTTTTCAGCAGCAGTCCTACCAACAGGACTCCCAGCAAAGGAATCGCGGCAAACACATAAACTAGCGGTTTCTCAAACAACCTGGATCTAGCACTTTCGTAAAAAATCGGAGTAGCGATCGTAATTAAAACTGCTCCGATTAAAGTGGTCACCGCCGCAATTTTAGCCGTGCGATAGTGATTTGTTTGCAGTTCCCCCTCCGTTTTCATAATTAGATAGGTTGAACCGATCAAAACATAGCCTTGAATCAGCGTCAAAGCAACCAAGATCGATCGCCAATCCAGCCAATCCCAAGTAGAACCTACAAAGTGACCGGCTTCATCAACCGCAATGCCCTCAAGCACCGCACCGAGGGCAAATCCTTGAGCTAAAGCTGCTAAAAAACTGCCAGCACCAAAGGCATAATTCCAGAATAATTTGCGATTAGAATGCTCGCGAAATTCAAAGGCTACAGCCCGAAATATCAAACCAAAAAGCATCATGCAAATCGGTATGTACAGCGCTGTCAAAATCGTACCGTAAGCGAGGGGAAATGCGCCAAACAGAGCGCCACCCATCAACACCAGCCAAGTTTCGTTAGCATCCCAAACGTTACCCAAACTCGTCATTAAGATGCCCCTGCGTTCCTCGTCATCAGCAGTCAAAGACAGGATGCCTACTCCTAAGTCAAAACCGTCTAACATGACGTAAAGCAATAGAAACAAAGCCAAAATTACAAACCAAACTTGCGGGAGAAAATGCTCCAAAGCTTGCATAAAATATCCTATTGTTGTGCTTCTACGGGACGTTGATCGGGAATGTGTTCTGCGGGTTGACTTTCGATTGCAGGTTCATTGTCTAATCCCGGTACCGGCAGAGTTAAATTAGGCCCTTGGCGGATAATTCTGCTGCCAAAATACAAGGCACAAACAAACAAAAAGCTGTAAATAACAGCAAAGAAACTGAGAGAAGTTAAAACATTGCTGGCGGGGATATTTGACACCGCGTCAGCAGTGCGAATTTGCCCGTATAAAGCCCAAGGTTGTCTGCCGACACAGCGCACAATCCAACCCGATTCTACAGCAATATATCCCAGGGGAGCAGCTAATACCCAAGCGCGCATCAGCCAAGGTTGACTGTTAATATTTTCAGCAGAAAGTTTGCCTCGCAGCCACTGAATTATACTGAACAGCATCAGTCCTAAAAAGAAGAATCCAATCCCGGACATGATGCGGAAACAATAGTAGATTAAACCCACCATCCGGGGTCTATCTTCTGGCTGCCATTCCTTCAATCCGAGTACGGGTTCGGAGAGTTCTTGTTTGAATTCCAAAACGTATCCTAAGCCATTAGGTACGCTAATTTCCCAGTCATTTTTTTGGGCTTTTTCATTAGGTAAAGCTAGCAAAGTCCAATCGGCTGACTCTCCCGCTGGTGAAGTTTCCCACTTAGCTTCGATTGCTGCTAATTTAGTGGGTTGATAGTGATAAACTTGTTCGGCACTCAAATGTCCGATGTATATTTGCAAAGGTGCAACGGCGATTGCTGTCGCTATGGCAATTTTTAAAGACTTGGAAAAAAAGGCTTGGTTGCGCTTATTGAGAATGTACCAAGCGCTAATGCCCCCAATGACAAACAGCGAAGTTTCTAACGTCGCAAAAAACATATGAAGAATGCTGTTTAATGCGAACGGGTTCATAATTGCTTGAAAGTAATCGCTGACAATAAACTTGCCATTGACCATTTCTCCACCCGCAGGAGTTTGCAGCCAAGAGTTAGCGACTAAAATCCAGACTGTGGATAGGTTAGCGCCGAAGGCTACCATGATTGTAGCGAAATAATGGACGATCGGGTGAACGCGCTCCCAACCAAACAGCATAATTCCTAAAAAGCCGGCTTCTAGCATAAATGCCATTGAAGCTTCAAAGCCCAAAATGCTGCCAAAAAAGTCACCAACAGCTTCAGAAAATGGTGCCCAATTCGTGCCAAACTGAAATTCCATCGGAATTCCTGAAGCTACTCCAATACCGAAGTTAAGGACGTAGAGTTTAGACCAAAAACGAGCGTGATGGTAGTAGTCGGGATTGCGAGTTTTTAGCCACATTCCTTCAACAATTACCAGATAAATCCCCATTCCAGTTGTCAAAACTGGCCACAGCATATGGAATATGGCGGTTAGCGCAAATTGCATCCGCGATAGGGCCACGGTGTTAGATAAGATATCCATCGTTATATCCTTTGGTCAGTTCAAGAGATGTTAGCTTGCACAAATCTCATAATGGACACTGACAAGGTAACGCAGAAATTTACTTAGTGCAGAATGCACTGACTTATCTTTATTAAAAATTAAGATTTGCTGTTTGAAGGAAGAAGGAAGAAGCCAAGCGCAATAAAATCAATAACATCAATAGTTTCAGCAATTAAGCACGTCCTACGCCTCTTGGTAGTTGCTATAATAGTAATTTAACTCAATTATAGGTCGCGTGTCCCCCTTAACTTAAAATAGAAAACTTACTCTCAATCTTCCTCTTCTTTTCTCCCCCCGGCTCTCTCGGCAGTTAATTAATATAAAATCTCTCCATAATCAGTCCTTAAAATCTCAAATGGTATTACCTAACCGTGACAGTGTAACTCAGTTTAAACGGTTGAAAATTAGCTTGTTTTTTGGCTGTTCCGCTCAAGTAAAGCTGGTAAATGCCAGCCTTGGGAAACACGATATCAGCTCCGGGAATCCCTTGATATTTCTCGGCTGATATGGCTTTTAAAGGCGGCTGCATCAGTGGCTTATCCCCTTCTTGGCGCTCTTTTGTTGGATAAACCGCTAATTTGCAATTGCACTGCTCTAAGGGGATAATTTTGCCGCCCCGGCGAGTCAGCGCAAACCACACTCTCGCAGACTGTCCGGCGCGGGGGTTGTGGTTTGGTTCTAGGTGAAAGGTAGCGGCTACATCTCCCGATACTTCGACTTGGTGCGCCAAAACTGAAATCGAGTTTAACTGCGGCGCAGTGGGAATTGCTGCTTCAATTAGCAATCCCAAAAAAACTAACAATCCTAAACTTTTACTTTTGTTTGACAGGCGAAACATAGAACTTCTCTAGTGATAAAATTGACCAAAAAAAGCGCGATCGCACTAGCAAGACGCCCAGGGCAATTATACCCAACAGCAGCGCCCCCAATTGATTAACCGCCGTCGATTCAAAGCCGCCGAGATAGTGGGAACCGATGAGTGCAGCGTGTACAGCGCACAGCAAGAAAGCTGGAACGCTTAACAGGTGAAGCATTCGCCACAGTTGGCCTAAATAATTTTGAATACGATCGCAACTTGTAACCGCCGCCGGCAACATCAACAGCAGCGCCGTCATCCCAGCCGCCATTCCCAACTGGTGCTGCGGCAACATAAAAGATAGCGCGTCAAAATTCCATTTCAGCGTATGGTCCAGCATATGAAACGTGTGGGCGACTGCTAAGACAAACGCGCCCACACCCAAGACGCGGCGATAGCGCAACAGTTGCGGCAAAAATTTGCTAACCGGACGCGCCAACAGTGCTAGCATCAAGCACAGCAGCGCTGCGTGGCCTGTAAAATCAACCATTTCATCGGTTCGCAGCAAGGTAAGAATCCCGATCGCCACTGTCACCCAACCACCCGCACGAAACAGTTGACTGCGCTTGTCCGCGCTCAATCTGCCAGCAAAAAAACTCACTCCCAGCATAGTTGGCAGCGTGCCGAGTCCAAAAGCCAGCATCGTCGCCGCACCCAAAACCGGGTTTCCGGTTTCCGCCGCCTTAATCTGGGCTGCGTAGAGGAAACCGCAGGGAATCAAACCCCAAAGCAAACCCAAAGCAATCGGCACCCACCAGTTTTTTTGCGCCGAAAGGTTGCTCATTGCTTGTCCGACTCGATCGTGCGACAGCGGGTGCAATCGGGGCAATCCCGGCAGTAAGTTCGGTTTAATTTGCCCTACTCCGAACCAAATCAGCATCGTGCCCGTTAGAAGTGCGATCGCCCGCCGCAATTCGCTACCCGTACCTGCCAAAAGTCCGCCAGCCATTAACACCGAACCCAGTCCGCCAATTGCAGCACCAACTAAAGCGTAAGCAGCAATTCTCCCGAAATTTAGCAGCAAATGAAAGCGGAAAGCAGCTAATTTATCGTTGCGGGAATTAGAAAGAGAAAATGCCATTGTCAGCGGGCCGCACATCCCAGCGCAGTGACCGAAACTGCCGAGAAATCCCAAAATTGCAATTAGCAGCAGGTCTAGCATTTTGCTGTTTTTTTCTCAAACAACGCCATCAAGGTATTGACAATATTTTCTTTGGATTTTGGACGCTTTTTTCTTTAGTTTTTACAAAAACTTATCTCATTCGAGCGTTTTTGTCAAAATACAAGTTGCCCAACTTCTATCTAATCTCACCCATATTTAAAATGACTAATGACTGATAACTAATAACTACTTTTGTTCTGGATGGGCCGCCGCCGGCGAAGCTGCACCCATTTGATTAATAGCAGCAATTAGCTGATAAAGCCGCCCCAAATCCCGCTGGTTGAAATGCAAAGTCAGGCGCGGCAGATCGAAAGTCACATCTCCCATTTCCGGCGGCAAAGCTTGACTTTTTTCAATTTTTCCGGTGACAACAATATCGCTAAAATCAGTATTTAGCCGAGCGACATTCTCTTCAGAAAGCTCTGTTTTCAAGCGAATTACCAGTTTTTCGCGCACGTAGCGGCAGGAGTGATAAACCAGATAAAAACTACCTATAGCCTCGCAAGCGACATTTATATCGTCAGTAATCGTATACAGGCTGCGATCGTCGGCTGAAATCAAACCGCGGCCCCGCAATTGTTTTTGCACAAAATAATTCCAATCGTGCCAATAATCTCCTCCCGGTCGATCGATCAATACCACAGGAGCCGGCCCGAACTTGCCAGTTTGAGTCAAAGTCAGACACTCAAAAGCCTCGTCCAGAGTGCCAAAACCGCCCGGAAACAGAGCCAAAGCATCGCTCTCCCGGAGAAAAAATAACTTGCGAGTGAAAAAATATTTAAAATTGAGCAATTTGGGATCGCCGGCAATGAAAGGATTAGAACTCTGCTCGAAAGGTAACTGAATGTTCAGCCCAAAAGAACGTTCCGCAGTCGCCCCCTCGTTCCCCGCCTGCATAATTCCGCCACCGCCGCCAGTAATCACCATAAACCCCTGCTGGGCCATCGCGCGCGCAAAGTCTCTAGCCATCAAATATTCTGCCGATTGCGGTGACACCCTCGCCGAACCAAAAATCACAATTTTGCGAACGTGGCGGTAAGGATAAAACAGCTCAAAAGCGCTCTCCATATCTCGGAGTGCCGCCGCAATAATCTTCAAGTCTAGGCGATCGAGATCCTCTCTGGCCATTTGCACTATAGTAGAGAGCGATCGTTCAATCCACTCAGAGTGCTTCAACATTGGCAAGCGATCGAGCAAATCCATCACTTCAGCTTGGAGGGACTCAAAACCTTGACCAGACCCAGAACGAATCATGAATTTTTCCGAAACGATAACAAATTGTCTCTACTAAAAATTAAGGGGCAAGCCAAAGTTATAAGCTAATAGCCACCAGCAAATTGCCGTGCTGGCCACTAATAACTTTTCCCGTAGCTTTGCCCCGGTTCTGAAGCGAGTGAGCTTTCGCGGCCCAAAAAGAACAGCGCGAAACCGCTCGCAGTTGGGTTAAATGTACTTTTCCAGAGTGTTGGCCAGAGTAGTTTTCGGAACTGCCCCAACAACCATATCCACACGTTGACCGCCCTTAAATATCATCAGCGTCGGAATGCTGCGGATACCGTATTGGCTGGCCACGTTAGGATTCTCGTCGGTATTAACTTTTACTACCTTGACCTGCCCTTCATATTGCTGGGCAATTTCGTCTACGACGGGCGCCACCATCCGACAGGGCCCGCACCAGGGAGCCCAAAAATCCACTAGAACTGGAACTTCGCTATCGAGCACTTCCTGCTTAAAGGTAGAGTCGGTTACTTGCGCGGCTGCTGACATCCCTAGCCATCCTTGTAAATACTATTTCTCGGATAACAAGTCTAGCAAAAAATGTAACCACTTGCGTCAACGATTTTAACAGAACGCTTCTGAAGGAAGAAGAAAGACGGTAGAAGGAAGAGGGAAGACGGTAGAAGGAAGAAGGCACAAGGTGTCTGAACGAACAAGGCACTGATTTTTCCGAAGGCACTGATGTTTCCGAAGGCAGAATGCACTTATGTAGAAAAAAAATTCTCCCACTCCCAGACTCTCCCAATCTCCCACTCTCCCCCTCTCCGGAGCTAAAAGCCTCAGTTCTGTATCTAGTAAGCAAGAGCCAAGATTTCCGTCAAAAAAGGAACCGCCCGAACAGTAGTCCGGGCGGAGTGTGGTGTGAGGAGTGAACGGAAACATGCGTCTCCGCTTCTTCTATTGTGACATCTCCTTCTCGATAATTCCACAATATTCTGTAAATTTCGAGACTCTTGAACAAATTTTGTCAAGGTATGCTGGTATTCGATCGGTAAATCTACTTACCCATGCCCAACTGCTGAGCTTTTTGATAGACTTTACCCTCAGTCAGCAGAGAAGGAGCAATTACCACTTCCACTTGCTGCATCTCCTTAATATCCTTAGCGCCCAAGGTACCCATGCTAGTTTTTAGAGCTCCGAGCAAGTTGTGCGTACCGTCATCTAGCACCGCAGGCCCCCGCAAAATTTGTTCCACAGTACCCGTAGTCCCTACGCGAATGCGAGTGCCGCGCGGCAAAACCGGGCTAGGAGTCGCCATCCCCCAGTGAAAGCCGCGGCCAGGAGCTTCGGCGGCCCTGGCAAAAGGTGAACCAATCATCACTCCATCGGCACCACAGGCAATGCACTTGCAGATATCGCCGCCAGTAATTAAACCGCCGTCAGCAATCACCGACACATATTTGCCAGTTTCGCGATAGTAGTCGTCCCGCGCAGCGGCGCAGTCTGCTACCGCTGTGGCTTGAGGAACCCCGACACCCAATACGCCCCTAGATGTGCAAGCAGCCCCCGGCCCAATGCCCACGAGAATGCCCGCAGCTCCAGTTTTCATTAAATTCAGGGCGACTTCGTAGGTCACGCAGTTACCCAGAATTACTGGTATCGGCATCTCTTGACAGAATTGTGTCAAATCTAAAGATGAGATTGATTCAGGGGAAAGGAAAGCTGTCGATACTACAGTTGCTTGGACAAAAAATATATCGGCTCCCGATTCAGCAACCGCCCGGCCGTATTTGCTCGCGCCGGCCGGTGTACCGCTAACGGCAGCAATCCCTCCTCCAGCTTTAATTTCTTTAATTCTGAGCTCGATTAATTCTGGCTTGATGGGTTCGGCATAAAGTTCCTGCATCAGGGAAACAAATTCGTGATTCCCCACACTGGCGATGCGCTCTAATATTGGCTGAGGGTCGGCATAGCGGGTTTGAATTCCTTCTAGGTTGAGCACGCCCATTGCTCCCAATTCCGACAGCAAAATTGCCATGCGGACATCGACTACTCCATCCATGGCGCTGGCGATAATCGGGATTTCTCGATCAATCCCGCCAATCTGCCACTTGGTATCTGCCAAACTCGGATCGAGGGTGCGCTGTCCCGGTACGAGCGCAATTTCATCTATGCCGTAAGCTCTGCGAGCGCTTTTGCCCCGCCCAATTTCAATATTCACGCTGTTTCACTTCCACAATGTATTTAAATTAGACTAACAAAAAGTTAGCCCGCCCGAGTTTAGCTATCGCACGGCTATCTTTAAAAAAAGCTCGGCACTGATTCTGATTGTATTCCGATTATATGAAATCGAAGAGGATACTTTTCCTCAGCAACGGCCACGGGGAAGACTCGATTAACTGTCAAATTCTCAAAGCTTTAAGAGTATCTGGCGCGGATTTTGATGTTTCTGCAATCCCGATTGTAGGTGACGGGGCTGCTTACCGCCGATCGACCGTGCCCATTATTGGGCCCACCAGTCAAATGCCTTCTGGGGGAGTTTTTTACATGAACCCCCTGTTTTTCCTCAAAGATATTGGGGCGGGGCTGATTGCTTTGACTTGGCAGCAATTGCAGGCTGTTTGGAGGCATTCGCGCCACTGCGATTTGGTGGTGGCAACTGGGGATATTGTCGCCGCTGCGATCGCCCATGCCAGCAACCGCCCCTATATAATTTTTCTATCGGCCCATTCTAGTTATTACGAGGGGCGAGTCGATTTGGGTTTAATTTTGTGGCAGTTGCTTTCCTCCGAGAAATGCCTGGCGGTTTTTACTAGAGATGCTTTGACTGCTGCTGACTTAAACCGACAGGGTTTAAATAAAGCTCAGTTTGTCGGCAATCCTGTCATGGACAACCTCAATTCTACGGGCAAAGATTTGCAGTTAATACCCGGAGTTCGGACGATCGCCCTTCTCCCCGGTTCTCGCCTCCGGGAAGCCACCGACAACCTCGTTTTGCTCCTGCAACTGGTTAAAGAAATTGCTAATAACTCTTCTACTTTACCGATGCAGTTTCTGGCAGCTTTAGTTCCCAATTTGATGCCTCAATTAGATGATATTGCGAGGCTTTCAGGATGGCAACACCGATCGGGCAAGCTCATTTTTCCAGCAATCAAACGGTCTTTTTGTGAAGAAAAATTAGTCGAAGTGATGTGCTGGGCCGATGCTTTCGCCGATATTTTGCAGCAGTCTAGTTTAGTAATTGGGATGACTGGAACTGCTGTCGAACAAGCTGTGGGCTTGGGAAAACCTGTAATTGCAGTACCGGGAAACGGCCCTGCCTTTACCTATAGATTTGCGGAGGCTCAAAATCGGCTTTTAGGTGATTCGGTGCAGGTTATTGGCAGACAACCAGCGAATTCGGATATTATCAAGGAAGCTGCTTTGGCAGTCGATCGCACTTTGCAAGATGATAAATATTTAGCCAGTTGCATTCAAAATGGTTTAGAGAGAATGGGGCGATCGGGCGGCAGCATAAAAATTGCTAATTACGCGGCCAACTATCTGGGTTATTGATTGTGGTAGGGTGGGTCAGGTTTTAATTTTTCAATCTACGAAAAGTCTAATTGTGACGCACTATTTATATCGTTTTCGGTTGCATCGGAATAATAAAATCGAGTCAACATTTAACACTCAACCATTCAGTTTTTCGACCCGCCCGTCAACAGTCATGATGAGTGCAACCGGAATTGATATTATTTCCTGGTGCGTCAGTATGAGATTGTTGATTTGTCGCAAAAATAATTGTGGCTGACGCACCCTACTGCTATTTCAACAACTCAGAAACTGTTTTAAACTGGTAACCTTTCGACTGCAAATCCTTGACAATCATCTCAGTTGCTGCTACGGTTTTCGAGCGATCGCCCCCGCCGTCGTGCATCACCACAATCGAACCCGATCGCACATTTGCAATCACCCGGTTTGCGATATCTTCTACCGTGTGTGTTTTTTCATAATCTTGAGAATCCACATCCCACATAATCAGTTTTTTGTGCATTTGGGACACCAAATAAGACAAAACTACAAATCGCCGACCCCAAGGCGGCCGAAAACTGATAGTTTCTTGTTTAACGCCCAACTCTTGTAAAAGTTTGTCGGTTTTTTCAATCTCAGACAGCAAAACTTCCCGGGGTTTAAACATCATATCTTTGTGAGAGTAAGAATGGTTTGCCAACTCATCTCCCCTCGCGATAATCATTTTCACGATTTCTGGATGTTTCTCAATATTGCGACCGATTTCAAAAAAAGTTGCTTTAACTTGATAGCGGTCTAAGATATCTAAAAGCTGATTTGTATAGGGAGGATAGGGCCCGTCGTCGTAGGTGAGGGCAACAACTTTCACTTCGGTATCGGCGCGGTTGATGCCGAAATAATTGTGAAATTTAGTAACTTTAATTAACAGCGATACTGCGAAAAATAATCCTATGGTAAACAGCAGAAGCTTTTGTGATTTTTTACCTATTCGCATAGCTGCACGCACTCGATCGAGAATGAAAGTGGATTGTTGTCAGATTACCACAATTGGGGAGCTGAATCCTTAAGCTATTTTATCATTAATTATTTTCTGTTCCCAAATTTTTCAGTTTTGGCGATCGCACAGTAGCTAGAGGCTTCAAGTGCCAGTACACTTGTACGCTACATATAGCGTAAGTCAGTCCAGAGCAAAAAAGCAATAATAAAAGATCGGGAGTTGTAGGGGGGTCAGGCAAGGATTTATATTCGGAGCGAGTTTACTGCTCCTCTCACCCGCTCCTCCCTATGTTATATTTATTTGTATACTTAACTTTTTTAGGCAGCAATAATTCCCAACATGATTTCACTGCCAGATATCACAATTGTCAGCCAGATTTACGAAAGTGCTAATTCCTTCGTATACCGAGGCATCCTCAAATCAAATCAGCAACCTTTGATTTTGAAACTCCTCAAAGAGGATTACCCCACACCAGCCGAACTCTACCGCTATCAGCAGGAATACGAAATCACTCGCCTTCTCAACCTAGATGAAACGATTAAAGCCTACGAACTGCGAAAATACGAAAACACACAAGTCATGTTGTTGGAAGATTTTGGAGGAGAGTCCTTAAAAATCCTGCAGTCAGGTCATCCCTTGGCTTTACCAGATTTTGTCCACCTAGCCATCCAAATCACAGATGCGTTAGGCAAAGTTCATCAAAAAAAGGTCATTCACAAAGACATCAATCCATCTAACATTGTCTTGAATCCTCAAACAGGACAATTAAAAATTATTGACTTTGGCTCATCTACCATCCTATCCCAAGAGACTCCCAGCCTCACAAGTCCAAATCTTCTAGAAGGGACATTGGCTTATATGTCTCCAGAACAAACAGGCAGGATGAATCGAGCGATAGACTACCGCACTGACTTTTATTCTCTTGGCGTTACTTTCTATGAACTACTAACCAACCATTTGCCTTTTACATCCATCGATGCACTTGAGTTAGTCCATTGCCATATTGCCAAACAACCCACTCCACCTCATGAAATTAATCCAGAAATTCCCTTGACAGTCTCAGGAATTGTCATGAAATTAATGGCAAAAACTGCGGAAAAGAGATATCAGAGTGCTTGGGGAATCACGGCAGATTTAAAACAATGTCTCGCTCAATCTAGAAATGGTCAAATTCAACCTTTTTCCTTGGGATACCAAGACATTTATCCTCAATTACAACTACCTCAAAAACTGTACGGGAGAGAATCACAGATTGACTTTTTATTGACTGCATTTTTTGATCGCGTCGCTTCTGGAGAAGAGAAACAAGTAGGGGCGAGCAATCCAAAGACAACTCAGTCACAACATCTGCGGATACAAAGACAAACTGAACTCATTCTAATTTCTGGATACTCTGGTATTGGGAAATCAGCTTTAGTTCAGGAATTGTCTAAGCTCATCACTCAAAAAAGCGGCTATTTTATTGCAGGTAAATTTGACCAGTTGCAACGGGATATTCCCTATCAAGCTTTAGTCGCTGCCTTCCAAGAATTGGTGCGACAATTGCTCACCGAAACTGAAGCCCAATTACAACTGTGGCGAGAGAAGATTCGACGTGCATTAGGAATCAACGGACAAATTATTATTGATGTCATCCCTGAAGTGGAACTGATTATTGGCAAACAGAATCCAGTCCCAGAATTACCTGCAACAGAAGCAAGAAATCGGTTTAATTTAACTTTTCAAAACTTTATTCAAGTTTTTTGCCAAAAAGAACATCCCCTCGTCCTCTTTCTAGACGACCTTCAGTGGACAGACAGCGCTACGTTGCAATTTATCCAGTTAATAATGACCGATTTTACTATTCAATATCTGTTTGTAATCGGAGCTTATCGAGATAACGAAGTCAGTGCAACTCATCCTACTATGCTGACTTTATCGGAAATGAAAAAACAGGGAGTAGTAATTAATCATCTCTCTCTTTTACCCTTAAATTTAAACCAGGTTAATGAATTAATTGCGGATGCGCTGAAAACCGAGTGCATCCCTACGCAAAGATTAGCAGAGTTGGTTTGGCAAAAAACACAAGGAAATCCATTTTTTATTAAAGAGTTTCTCAAGTCACTTGATACAGAGCAATTGCTGAATTTTGATCCTAATACTGGGGCTTGGCATTGGGATTTAGAGCAAATTATAAGTAGGAATATTACTGATAACGTTGTTGAGTTCATGGCAGAGCAAATTCAAACACTATCAGAATCAGCACAAAAAGTTTTACGATTAGCCGCTTGTATTGGCAACCAATTTGATTTACCCACCCTTTCAATTATTAATGAAACTTATCAAAAAGAAACGGCGGATGAATTATGGAATGCTATTCAATCAGGATTTATATTACCCCTTGGAGATGATTACAAATTCCTGAAAACAGACCGATATACAAAAGAATTAAAAATTACTTATAAATTTGCTCACGATCGCATTCAGCAAGCCGCCTATTCCCTAATTCCCCCACACGACAAGCAAGCGGTTCACTGGAAAGTCGGGCAACTGTTGTTAGAAAATACGCCACCACAGGTACTCCAACAAAAGATTTTTGATATTGTCAATCAACTAAACTTCGGTATTGAAGCAATTGACATCCCGTTAGAAAGAGATAAACTTGCTCAATTAAATCTGATTGCTGGCAAAAAAGCGAAGGCATCAGCAGCTTGGAAACCAGCCTGGAATTACTTAAGAATTGGTATAAATTGGCTGAGTGCAGATAGTTGGCTTCGTCAGTATGACCTCACTCTGGCACTGTATGTGGAAACAGTAGAAGCTGCTATCTTGAGTGGCCACGTTGAGGAAATGGAAAAATTGGCTAACCTAGTGCTTCAACAAGCTACTTCGTTGCTGGATAAAGTGAAAGTCTATGAAGTCAAGATTCAAGCCTATACAGCACAAAACAAACCGTTAGAAGCGATAGAGACGGCACTTTCAGTATTAAAGCTGTTGGGGATTCGTTTTCCCAAGAAGCCAACAAAATTAAACATTTTCCTTGAACTGATGAAGACAAAGTTAAGTTTAGTAGGGAAACGAGTTGAGGACTTGATCGACCTACCATTGATGACGAATCCTGATAAAATGGCAGCAATGCGTATCCTATCAAGTGTAGTTTCTGCGTCCCATTTAGCCCGACCTGAATTGCTACCGTTAATTGCGTTTAAACAGGTAAACTTATCAATTCAATATGGGAATACTTCGGTATCTTCTTGTGCGTATGCTACTTACGGACTAATTCTCTCTGGGGAAACCGTAGGAGACATTGAGACTGGTTATCAATTTGGGCAACTTGCTATCTTGTTACTCGATAAGTTTAATACTAAAGAACTCACAGCCAGAACCATATTTATTGTTAATTACTTTGTCAAACATTGGAAAGAGCATCTTAGGGAAACTTTAAACCCTTTGCAGAATGCTTACTCGATCGCCTTAGAAACTGGAGATTTAGAATATGCAGCTTATTCGGCCTGCGTATACTCCTACCATTCCTATGTATTGGGGAAGGAATTGCCAACAGTCGGGGCAGAGATGGCAATGTACAGTAATACCCTCAGCCAACTGAAGCAAGAAACATCATATTACTATAACCAACTCAATCGACAGGTTTTATTGAACTTGATGGGACAGGCTGAAGATAAATGCCGTTTAATCGGTGAAAGCTATGACGAAACAAAAATGTTACCCTTGCATCGAGAGGCGAATGCTCAAAATCTTTGTCGCTCGGTCTATTTTTACAAGCTATTTCTCTGCTATCTTTTTCAAGACTATCAGCAAGCTATAGAAAATTCTAAATCAGCCGAAAAATATAGCGATAGCGCTGTAGGTACTATTCCTCTCTACCATTTCTACAATTCTTTACTTTATCTGGCTATCTATTCTGACGCACCAAAATCCGAGCAAAAACTCATCCTCCAGAAGGTGAAAGCCAACCAAAAAAAGATCAAAAAATGGGTTCATTTTGCTCCAATGACTCACCTCCATAAACTCTATCTAGTGGAGGCAGAACGATATCGAGTTTTGGGGAAAAATGCTAGGGCGATCGACTACTACGATCGCGCCATTGCCTTAGCCAAAGAATATGAGTACATCAACGAAGAGGCTTTGGCTAATGAACTGGCTGCCAAATTCTACATCGCTTGGGGAAAAGAGCAAGTTGCCCAAGCCTATATGACAAATGCATACTACTGCTATTTACGTTGGGGTGCAACAGCTAAAATGACTGATTTGAAACGACAGTATCCACAACTTTTAAAGCGTTTTACCACAGTCAATACGTCCATAGATTCGCGCAACAGCTTGTCTAATACCTCTGGCAGCACTTCAGGTGAAACCCTTGATTTGGCAGCATTGATGAAAGCATCTGGGGCAATTGCCAGTGAAATTGAGTTGGATAAACTCCTCACGACTTTGATGAAAATCCTGCTGGAAAGCTGTGGTGCACAAACTGGCTATCTAATTTTAGAGTCTCAAGGACAACTGCGAGTCGAAGCGTCAGGTGAGGCTAACTCAAATCAAGTGATGGTGTTGCAATCTACTCCTATAGAAACCTGTCTTCCTTTGTCGATTATTCACTATGTTGAGAGGACTAAACAAGGACTGATTGAAACCAATGTTGCCCGTGAAGGGCGATTTACCCAAGATACTTATATCAAAACACAGCAGCCCAAGTCTATCCTTTGCGCCCCTCTGCTCAATCAAGGGCAATTAATTGGAATTGTTTATTTGGAAAATAATTTAGCAGATGGCGTTTTTACACCCGATCGCCTGCAAGTGATTCAATTGCTTTCAACTCAGGCGGCGATCGCCCTTACCAACGCCAGACTCTACACTCAGGTACAATCGACGCAAAATCGCCTGAATAAAATCCTTAATGCTATTCCTTTTGGCATATCCGTTCACGACGCCAAAGGACAACTGGTTTACGCCAATCCAGTTTCACAGCAGTTACTGAATATTCAAGATTTACCCAAAGCCGAAATCGAGCAACTCTCAGAAACCTATCACGTTTATCGGGCAGGCACAGCCCAGATGTATCCAGTGGAACAGCTACCCTTGGTGCGAGCGCTTCGCGGTGAAAAAACATGGGCGGATGATTTGGAACTGCACTACAGTGAGCGAATCGTTCCCTTAGAAGTAACTAGCACGCCAATTTTTGATGACACGGGTAATGTAGAGTATGCGATCGCAGCTTTTCAAGATATTAGCGAACGCAAGCAGGCACAGATTACGCTCATCGAAAATGTCCGTTTAGAACAGGAAATTCGCGAGCGCAAAAAAATAGAAGAGGCTCTGCAGCAGAGCGAGGCACGCTACCTTGGTATTCTGGAAGACCAGACAGAACTAATTGCCCGGTATCTGCCAGATGGTGCCGTTACCTTTGTTAATGAAGGCTTCTGTCGATTTTTTGGACTGACAAGGGAACAACTCATCGGGCATCACTACGAACCTGTCGTGTTTGAAGAAGACCGCGAATATGTAACCCGATTCGTCAATTCCATTAGCCGAGAAAATCCCGTTGTCACAATTGAAAATCGGGTGATTGTTAGCTCCCAAGTGCGTTGGACGCAGTGGGTTAACCGAGGGATATTTGATGATTCCGGTTGCATTGTTGAATTCCAGGCGGTAGGACGAGATATCAGCGATCGCAAAAAAGCCGAAGCAGAACTCGAACGCGCAAAAGAAGCCGCCATTACCGCCAACCTCGCCAAAAGCACTTTCCTTGCCAACATGAGCCACGAATTGCGAACTCCCCTGAACGCCATTCTCGGTTTTTCTCAACTGATGAATCAGGATACCAATCTGTTAAATGAACAAAAAGAGAACCTTAACATTATTCAGCGCAGTGGAGAGCATTTATTATCTCTAATTAACCAGGTGCTTGACCTTTCCAAAGTTGAAGCGGGAGGCATGACGATATCTGAAAATAATTTGAACATTCATCACTTTTTAGCTGAAATCGAGGATATGTTTGCGTTGAAAGCCCACGCTCAAGGCTTACACTTACGATTTGAATGTGCTGCAGATGTTCCTAAGTATATCTGCGCGGATGAAGTTAAATTGCGACAAGTGCTGATTAATTTCATTAGTAACGCGGTTAAGTTTACATCTTCGGGAAGTGTGTCTTTAGAAGTAAAAAATAAACAGGTAAAAGCCCAAAGTGAAGCCGGAACAAAAACAACCAACAACCCACAATCAACAACCATTACCTTTGAAGTAAAAGATACGGGAGTTGGCATTGCGGCAGAGGAACTGGTGAATCTATTCAAACCCTTCGTGCAAACAGCATCCGGTCAAAAAGTGCAGCAAGGAACCGGATTAGGACTGACGATTAGCCGTCAATTTGTCCGCTTGATGGGAGGTGAAATAACAGTCATTAGTCACGGTAAAGCTTTTACCCCTGGAATGCCTCTCAAGGAATTTTTAGAAGACACAACGGGCACAACATTTAAATTTGACATTCCTGTGGGCATCGCTGATGCCAGCGCCATTCAAAACCAACCCCAAAGTCGTCGCGTCGTTGCGCTAGCGCCTAACCAACCCCAATATCGCATCTTAGTGGTGGACGATCGAGATTACAATCGGCAACTGTTAGTTAAACTCCTCAAACCTGTTGGTTTTGAAGTTGAAGAAGCGACTAACGGTATTGAAGCGCTTGAAATTTGGGATTCATACTCACCCCATCTGATATGGATGGACATGAGAATGCCCGTTATGGATGGTTATGAAGCCACGAAACGCATTAAAGGCACCCTTAAAGGTCAAGCTACTGCTGTTATTGCTATTACTGCTAGCGTGTGGGAAGAAGAAAAGGCAGTTATTTTATCGGCTGGTTGTGATGATTTTGTGCGAAAACCGTTCCACACAGAAGCCATCTTTGACATCATGGCTAAACATTTGGGGGTCGGTTATATTTATCAGGATCAAGACCTACCCTCTCCCCCTTCTAATGTGACTGGAGAACCGTTAAATTTCACTGATTTATTAGCAGCGATGTCAAAAAAATGGATAATAAAATTATATGAAGCAGCTATGGACGCTGATTCGGAATTAGTTTTTCAACTCCTAGAGGAGATTCCTGAATATCACGCTTTCGAGCTTGAAACTCTCATGGGTTGGGTGACGAAGTTTCAGTTTGAGAAGATTCTCGATTTAACTGAACCATTAAGTTGGTGAAGTACACCCGCCTATCGATCGATACTGCACTTCATAAACCAGGGATACGCTGTATGTTGCACCATTCTCAAGGACAGGCTTTCCGGCCTGTTCCACAATAAACATTATTTCCTGTGCGGTGGGCAAGACAGCCCGCCCCTAGAAGAGTTATTGAAAATGGTAGAATATCTCAGGTTTATCCTATTTGATAACACGCGGTTGGTTCTGTTCCATCATTGACTTTAATGACGACTGTTCTAAGTCTGTAAGGTCGCGGATGGTAATTGAGCAACCGTCTCCCAATTTAACAGCAGTGAAATAATAGCATTTACCAAGGTAATCATTTTCTAGATGAACCTCTCCTTCAAGCGATTCTCCAGTCTCAACAACTTCTACTAATAAATCAAACAATCCTGGACTCAATTGATTAAGCAGTTTTTTGAGCACGGGTTCGCTCGCGATATCTGTTCGTTTTTTCCCTAAGAGTCTGGCAAAAACAGGGTTAACTACCAAGCAGCGAAAATCTTCAATTTCTCCAGCGATATCTCCCCTCACCGCCTCCACTGCGGCTATTCCATCCAGAGATGAGTTTAGCAAATTTGCCAGCAGGCTGCGAGATTGGTAGGCAATTTCTGCGGTTTGCTGGTGTCGAGCGAGTGCTTCTTTAAGCTGGCGTTTTTGGTGCTCGATAGTGACCTGAGTTTCGAGGCGAACTAGCAGTTCTTCCAACTGAAAAGGCTTAGAGATATAGTCAGCTCCCCCTACCTTAAAAGCTTTTACTTTATCAAAAAGTTGGTCAAGTGCGCTTAAGAAAATAATCGGAACTTCTGAGGTTTTTTCATCAGATTTGAGGGCTTCGCAGACTTGATAGCCGTCCATGTCTGGCATTTGAATATCCAGCAAGAGAGCATCGGGGGGATGATTGCGAACAGTCCTCAAGGCCATCGCACCATTAGTGACGCAGCGAACTTTATATCCCTCCTTAGTTAGAACTTCTGTTAGAAAATGTAGATTTTGTGGGAGGTCATCAACAATTAAAATGTTGCCTTTGCAAGTTTCTAATTGATCGATGTCACTTCCTCCGGCCGCAGCCCTCATGATAAGTTCGCCTTTTGCATCGGCGATCGCACTTGTGGTGCTTTGCTTCTCTAGCAGAGAGCGAAAGTTATTTTTACTAACTTTTTCTCCCATTACGTCTGAAATGCGCTGCCAGAGGAGGGAAGATGAATCTTTGATATGTCCTACACTGAGGTACAAGCTGTCAGCAACAGCACTATAAGTTGCATTTTTCCAAGCAGCTTTTAAAATTTCCTGCTCAAGAAAATTTAACGGTTTACTGGTTTTGGACTCTAAGGCTGATTCGATAAATTCTAGGGCTTCTTCAAAAGTCATATACACATCCCTCTCATCGGGTAAGGTTTGTCCCGTTTTGCACCCTAATTTTGAGTTGCGCACCGTAGTAAGTCGGTGGAGAAATCTCTAATAGCTATTATGACCGACTTATTGACAATTACGCTCCGGGGCGATCGCCCCCGATCCTGATTCCACCTTGTCGAAACCCGAAAAAGGGGCTCGCGGCCGCCTAATTATTTTTGAGGGCGATCGGCTTAAACCCTTTAAATGCAAGGCTTTTAAGTTGCTTGTCACCCCGTCAGCTATTTGAGTTTGTTCGCTTAAATTTTTGTTCGCCTCTTTCTTCACCAGTCTTGGAGGCACTCCGACTCTCAGAAACCTGGTTTTTACCTTGGGTGCGGGCTACAACCTGTGTATTTTCCTCCCTCAAACCCGGTTTCACCGGCCGCCATGCGTCCAGGACTATTCACATAACGATCCAAATGATCCGACTTTTCCGACTTTACGATCCGACTTTTCCGACTTGTTTTATGCCTATATGCCAAACATACTATTAATAGCATCCACCAAAAGACAGATAACAGTACCAGTCATGCTGTCGCTCTGCTCTATCTAAAGATAGATAGTAAAACCAGGGGGTCCGACTTTTCCGACTTTACAATCCGACTTTTCCGACTGACAGGGGCGGGGAAGGGGAGCCAGGATACAGACATGGAAAGGATGCAGCCTCAAAAAAAGAGCAACTGAATCCAATTTTTATCCGCATAAATACTGAGACCACACTCAGCTAGATGTTTGCCGGATTGGGGTGCAACGAAAAAAGCAACAGAGGAATGTTCCTTCACCTTTATCTTTCACCACTTTTAAAATCATGTCAAATTCTCAATCTGTTATTGCAAAAGACATTCGGTATTGTCCAGAAGATATAGAGAAAGCATTTTGGCAGCTATGGCAGCAGAATCGAGATTATCTTTACCGTTGCTGTCTCAGGTGGATGGGAGGGAATCATACTGATGCCGAAGAGGTTCTCAGTCGCGCCATGCTCAAAGCTTTGGATAAATTGCCAGACTATGCCGAAAAAATCACCAACCTCCGAGCTTGGCTGATTCGCTTAACCCATAATCTATGTATAGATATACACCGAGAACGTCGCCGGAAAGCAATGCAGATGGAGGATATTGAAGAAATAGCTGCTACAGGAAATTCAGCAGTTATTTCTGGTTTGGACTCTCCTGAAGAGGCACTTCTGCATCATGAGTTGGGGAGATACATTCGCCGCGCTATTGATACTCTTCCTTCTCGACTGCGAACTCCGTTTATCCTGCGTTACTGGCACCAGATTGCCTATCAAGATATTGCCCAACAACTTGCTCTCTCGCTCAATAACGTTTACAAGCGCATCCAACAGGCGCGAGAACTTCTGCAAAAGCGTTTGAGCCGGTATTTGTCAGGGTTGGATGATGCTTTGTTAGATTCCTCCGAGTCGTCAAAAAAGGGGGACGTTGCCTTTAGCGGGGATGATTTTGCAGTAGGGGTAGTGCCCCAGTGCCTACCGCGTCAAGATTGTGGGCCGATCGCGGGTGAGGCGATCGCGGGTGGGGCAGCCACGGGTGGGGCAGCCACGGGTGGGCCGATCGCGGGGGAATTGCCCCTACAATTCGATGAAACGATCGCATCCGACTCGATCGCCCCCATCCCTCAAAACATTGGCGAGACAATTAATTATCAAGTAGCAGCAATATGTCTAGAAACACTGCACTCCGGGTGGTATCCCTCACTCAGTCCTCTGGGGTGGAGTTGAATGCTTACCTGGTTTTAGACGAAAAGCCAGCCCGAATTGACCAGAAGCTGAAAACATTAAGTGAGTACGTGCAGCAGTATCCTTCTGGGTGGAAGAAACGGTTGGAATTGGCGAATCTGCTGTATGCAATGGGTCGTATTGAGCAGGCGGTTGAGGAGTATCGCCAAGTGATCGATCGGCAGCAACCATTGATTGGCGTGCGGTTGCAATTGGGGAAACTCTTGCAGCTTATGGGACGAGAGGTTGAGGCAGTAGCGGTTTATGAAAGTGCCTTGGCCAATGCACGCAATCAGGCGACTCGGCAGCATATCAGCGGATCGATCGCACTCTGTAGAGGTGACACTCAGGCAGCGATACTCGCTTTTGAGTCGGCGGCTTCCCTAGAACCAAATAATGCGGCTCACTGGCTGGCGTTGGGGCAGGTGCAAAGGGGGAGAGGGGATGCGGTTGCAGCTTTGCGATCGTTCGATACGGTTTTGTCACTGAACCCGGATGATGTTGTAGCGCTGATTGACAGCTACGACGCGAGTCAGGCGGTGGGGAATGTGCGCCAAGCGCAGCGGCGGTTGAGCAAAGTGCTAGAGCTGGCTCCGGGTGATTTCCGAGCGCTCAAACGACTGGCGGATACTCGTTGCCGGATGAGATTGGTATCGGGTGAGGAGGGGAAGCAGACTAAACAGATGATTAGTTCTGTGCTGCAACTGGCTCCTGATGCGGCGGATGCCCGCGAGTTGCTGGCATATTATCACGTTTTCCGGGGGGAGTCGGCTAACGGGATTGGGGTGTTGGAACGGTTTACTGAGGAACACCCGAATCATCCGAGGGGTTGGTATTCCTATGGGCGGTGTTTGTTCCATACGGGGGAATATCAGAAAGCGGCTGAGGCGATGCTGAAGGCTTATCGTCTCTATCCCCAGGATTGTGAAATTTATCGGGCGTTGTGCGAGATTTTGTCTTTAACCTCTCCCCCAGTTCCTCTCGATCCCTCCTCCGCCACCCTTAAAAAGGGGGGAACCAGTCTCAAAGTCCCCCTCGATCGGGGGGATTTAGGGCGATCGAACAATCAAGTAATCCTTGCATCAATAGTAGAAGAGATGCTCGATCGTTTTCCCGATCGCTGGAGTGTTTGGACGACGGCGGGGCGGGTGTTGGTGGAAAGTTTTCAGGAGATCGATCGGGGGTGTGCTGTCTCTGTGCGGGGGACGCAACTTGAACCGCAGTTACCTGATGCTTGGTTTTGTCATGGGCGGGTGTTGGCGCTGGCGGGGAAACACCGGGAGGCGGTGGAGGCTTTGGCGCAAGGATGGCAGTTGTTACCGGAAGATGGGGGTTATCTGCAATCTGTGTCTGCTGCGGTGTGGCTGGGGGAGAGTTATCGGGTGTTGGGGGATGAGGTGGCGAGTCGGAAATGGTTGGAAAAGGCTTGTCAGTCTCAGGAATTGATGGAGTTTGACCCGGCGATGGCTTGTTACTGGCAAGGGAGAGCGTTGTTGCGGTTGGGGGATGTGACGGAGGCTGTGGAGGCGTATCGAAGTGCGCTGAGTCGGCGGTTGCTTTACCCTTTTCGCGGGGAGGTTGAGGAGGCTGTGAAACGGTTGGAAGGTAAGAGGCGAAAGGGCGATCGGGCTAAAGCGTAGAGCCTTGACTTCTTAGGGAAGGCGGGGATCTGAACCTGTCAGAGTGCATTAAGTTAGGAAAAAACAGCCTCTAACTCGAAAAATTCAGAAATTGACCTCTGGATTCGTCTTATAGGTGTAGAGACAAAAATAAAGTTTTGTCTCGAATAAAAAACCACATCAAACTCATATCAAAGGAGGATCATTATGATTTATAGACGTTGGTTTTAAGTCAATATTTAATCAGCCAAATTACATTTCTAAATTGATGAAATGTGATTTAAAATAGATGTAGAGTGGGCACTGCTCACCCTACATTTTTTGTTTCTGACCTCAACTCAATGACAAAATCTGGTGCAATGGGGGAAATTAGAGTTCTCGTGTTTGAGGCTGGTTTCATGGGTGCATAGAGTTAGGGAAAAACAGCGGCTAACTTGAAAAATTCAGAAATTGACCTCTGGAATCGTCTTATAGGTGTAGAACAGAGACATTGGTTCTCCTTTCTACATCGTTTTACTTTACAGGGAGAGCAACCACCTATGACTGCAACATTTACACTTCACACTGTTCGGTGCGAAATTCCAAGTTCTGGAGTTAATAGCGGTTTGTTACAACAAATTGGCGGTTATGTAGAGCAAGCATCATCTGTAGCAAAACTCTTACCAGGCGGTCAAGTTGTCGGGGGATTTTTTACAGTCGGCGAAGCTTTGCTAGGTGTGCAAAACGTCTTAAAACAAGCGGAAGGTTTGACGGGCGTTCTTACTTCTATTGGACAAAAGTTTGCCGATCAGTTGTACATTAAGCGCGGGGATGAAAAAGTATTTCCCACAGACGAGAAATATGTCGATATCTCCAAAGAACAGGAGATAAAAACAGATATATCTTTTAATTTTGACAACGAAATTAAGCTCACTCTTTGGGAGTGGGATGCGATAAGTAGTGATGACTTTCTTGGAGAGTTAGTTGTCTCAGAAGAACTTGCTCTCCAGGAAGATACGCCTGAAGCAAAGGCTAAACAACGAGTAGCTTTAAAGGAAGCATTGGCTACAATTCCTGATGACGCACCCGACTACGAAAAACAAGAGGATGAGGTGCGTCGGAAGCTTATGAAACCAAAAATTAATACCTATGTGATGAAGAACGACTCGGAGGGGTGTATTTACACGCTGGTTTACTCTGTTACTAAGGCTTGACATCTTTTTGAGAGAGAGAGTGATCGTATTTTCGATGAGAGAGAGCGATCGCTCCTTGAAACAGCTTCACCAAGTACAACAGTTTAGAGATAGCTGCACCATCTTCTTGCAGTTACACTAGATGAAAGGGTAGTGCTTTTATGTAAAGGATGGAGAAAATAGAGGCGGTTGAGCCTTCAGAATTGCTAATCGGATTTGGTGATT
>NZ_JAUBQS010000073.1:0-30048 GCF_036701355.1 Microcoleus sp. Pol12B3 | reverse complement strand
CTTGGAATTGGGAGTTAAATTATGTTCAAGTAAGCAAATCGAAAATTATTTTGCTCACTGCTGTTACTGTACCTTTTCGTCACGCAAAGTGCTGTAGAGAGAAGTTGTAAGGAAATAAAATTTCGCGTTTTGCAGTCTACAGCGGGTCTGAAGGATTTGTGTAAATAAAAGAAAAATGGTAAGCTCAAATTTAAGAAAAAAAAGGAGGAGACAAGAGTTAGTGGGAGCATCGGGCGATCGCGCTCATGTAGGAAAGAAAAAAAGCAGAAAAAAATGTTAAATAAGTCACAAAAAGATTTGATAGAGTTACAATTAGAAGAGTTGTAAAACTTTATTTTACATACAAAATATATCATGGAGTGGAAAAGAGGGCAAGGGGAACAGTCAAGAAAGAACGGTAGTCAAATCGAATATTTGACGGTTTTGCGAACTTGAGAACCACGAATTAAGGTAGTAGTGGAAATAGGAGGCGATGGCGCCTTTCGCTGGACTCCCCTAAAAGATGCTTGAATCGCAGCTTAAACTCAAGTTGAAGGCGATCGCAGCCATTTTAGAGTTGTGATTTTTATTTACGCACTGCTTGCTTGCATAGGCTGCTACATACAAGATATTGAGGGGCGGTTTAAGGTACTTGAGGATCGAGATAGGTAGAATACTTTGCTGCTAAATGTTGAGGGTGTATAAACAATGACTATCCCAAGTTTAAAACTAAAAATTGCTAATAACGATGGGAACCCTTGGTTTCATCCATTGCTGGTGCTAATATGGATAGCTATTGGCACAGTTTTACGCTTTACTAATTTGGCAGATAAGCCACCTTCAACAATTGAGATAGCAACGTTAATTTTTAGTTTGGGAAATAGTTTGCAGACGATACCGCTAGATAGTGCGATCGCGCTTGATACCCTCTTGCAGCCATTACAAGTGAATTCTCAAGCTAATATCACCTCAGTCATCCACAATTTGATGACAGAAAGCACCCATCCTCCAGTTTATTTTGTGCTGGCTCATTTGTGGATGAAACTATTTTCGACCGAGGCGGGTTTAGTTTCTTTATGGGCCGCTAGAGCGCTTCCTGCGATTCTCGGTGTCGCCTCAGTTCCAGCTATGTTTTGCTTTGGTTTTGTAGCATTTCGATCTCGTTTAATAGCTCAAATGGCGGCCGCAATGATGGCGGTTTCTCCCTACGGGATATTTATCGCCCAAGAAGCTCGACACTACACTTTACCAGTTTTATTAATTATCGCTTCTTTGTGCTGTTTGGTAATAGCAACTCGCACTATAAATAATCGTAGCATTTTACCAATTTGGGCAGGATTACTTTGGGTAGTAGTTAACTGTTCAGGGATTGCAACACATTACTTTTTTGTTATCGTTGTCGCTGCTGAAGGTTTAAGTTTAATAGCTGTTATTTGGATAAAAAAACGGACAGAGCGCCAGGAAAAATTAGACTTAGATTCGACTCAAGATTTAACCCTCAGTCCTCAATTACTAATTCCCAATTCTCTATTCCGAATCTACACGGTTGCTGCGGGTACGTTGGTGGGATGTTTAGTTTGGCTTCCGGCATTGCGTACAGCTTCTGAAAGTGAAATGACGCGCTGGATTTATGAGGGAAAAAACCCGATTGAATTGCTAGAACCAGCACCCAGAGTTTTAGCGTGGATGGTGACAATGTTGGCATTATTGCCAGTGGAAGGAGTATCTTTACTAGCGATTTTTGCCTCTAGTTTGGCATTGTTAATTTTCATGTTTTTTGCTTTGCCAATTTTGATTAGAGGTCTTAAAATTAAGTTAGGAGAATCAGATGGTAGCTTAATTACTCAAGTTTTAGGCGGGTTTATGTTGGGTGCGATCGCCATCTTTTTAGGGACTACCTACATTTTGGGTGCCGATCTAACTTTGGCGGCTCGTTATCAGTTTGTCTACTTTCCTGCTGTTATCATTTTGCTCGCAGTAAGTTTGGCTGTTTGTTGGGAAAATCAATACTTAGAAACAAACAATAAATTAAGTCAATTTTTAAAATTGCCAATTCTAGCGTTAAAAATAGACGGAAGAAAAGCAGTAACAATCATCTTATTAATGGGTTTACTTGGTAGTATGACAGTTGTTTCAAATTTTGGCTTTCAAAAATCCAAACGCCCCGATATTTTAGTTCCCCACATTGTTAAAATACAGTCAGCATCGCCAAAGATTCCTGTTTTAATTGCCACTGTTCGCAAAAGCCACTCAGAAACAAGAGCTATGATGGGGATAGCGTGGGAATTTAAACGTTTATCTAGTTCATCTTTGAGTACAAAGTCTCAACCAAATTATCCTCAATTTCTTTTAGCAAAAAAAGATAGTGATTCTCAAACTGCGACAGATGCACTGCACAAAACTTTAGCTCAAATGCCAAAAATTTTGGATTTGTGGACGATAAATTTTACAGCTTCAGTGGAAGGAAAAGGGCGAAACTGTACGATTGATTCGCAACCTCAACCCAAAATAGCTGGCTATAAATACCGATTTTATCACTGTTTATAATTGTAGAATTGGAGGATTATGACAATTTATTTCTACAGCTTCTATAGCGTTTCTCTGTCTGGTGAGGTACATAAACGATTCCCCTAAATCCTCCTTAATAAGCTATTCGCGACGTAGAAGTGTCAACCTTAATCCTGTTTCCAATATTGGTAAGCCGCATAGGCTAAGGTGACAGCGCCGGTGACGATCGCAGATTCATCAACCTCAAATTGCGGGTGATGGAGGGGATAGTTCGGTTTGTCAGTCAGTCCCACTCCTAAGCGAAACATGGTTCCCGGTGCGTGTTCTAAGTACATCGAAAAATCTTCCGCGCCGAGGGATGGTTCTGGTAAAATTTGGACGCGCGATCGACCTAAAGCTTCTAAAGCCGCAGTTTCGACTAATTGCGTGAGTTTGGGGTCGTTTTGGACTCCGGGGACTCCGCGCTTGTAGGTGAGTTCGTACTTAGCGCCGTAAGTCGCGCAAACGCTGGAGACAATTTGTTCGATCCAAGCCGGCAGTTTTTCGTGGGTTTCCGGATGCAGCGATCGCACGGTTCCCAATAATTTTACTCGATCGGCAATTACGTTTGGCGCTCGTCCGCCGTTAATTTGCCCGATCGTCAAAACCAGCGGCCTCAAAGGATTTTGCGTGCGGCTAATGGCCTGCTGCAAAGTGGTAATTATCTGAGAAGCAATCCAAATTGCGTCGATCGCCTCGTGGGGACGCGCACCGTGGCCGGATTCGCCCATCACAATCAATTCTAGGTCATCTGCCGCCGCCGTCAGGGCACCGTGCCGGATACCGATGCAACCGCCGGGAATCGTCGGAAAAACGTGCACTCCGAGGATGCCGTCAACATCTTGCATCGCCCCATCTTTAATCATCCATTGAGCACCTTGGGCAATCTCTTCCGCCGGCTGAAACAAGAAGCGGACGTGACCGGGCAGTTTTTCCTCTAGCTGAGACAATATCATTGCTGCGCCTAAACCGACGGTAGTGTGGATGTCGTGGCCGCAGGCGTGCATTACTCCCTCGTTGCGGGAGGCAAATTCTAAGTTAGTGCGTTCTTGAATCGGTAAAGCGTCCATATCGGTGCGAATTGCCAGCCACCGGGACTCGCTGCTGTTGCCTTTGAGTTCGCCGAGCACTCCTGTTTTGCCGATTCCTTCGATGGCGCGGACTCCGCTGGATGCGAGAACTCCGGCTACGTAGGCGGCGGTTTGATATTCTTGGCCGCTGAGTTCGGGGTGGGAGTGGATGTGGCGGCGAATTTCGATTAAGCGGGGGGCGAGGGTGGCGGCTAATTCTTGGATGCGGGAAAGCATGAATTTAGTTGGGGAGTGCGGTACAAGCTGTAGTCAACTAGGTTAACGCATATGTTTGGGGGTGAACCCACATCAAGCACCATTTTCCAGAACAGGCATCCTGCCTGTTCCAGCGGCTCAATCGTCTTTGGATTCATTGAACCTCCCTTCCTTCTGCGCTCTTTCGAGCCCTTCCTCCACCAAAAGTAATGCCATTTGGGACATAGAACGACGCTCAATGCTCGCCAGCTTCTCTAATTTCTCCTTAATTTCGGGCGGCGGGTAAAAGGCAACTCTGGGAGATTTTGCAGGACTCACATTGTTTGGGGGTAGCGTGTTCACCATGTCATTTTACTCGTCGCTGTCGATTTTCTGTGGTTGCGCTCGATCGTCGTTTTGAATTCTCCCTTCAGATTTAGCCTCATCTACTGCTTCTTGAATTAATGTCAACACCATATTCGAGACCGGCCGATAATGCGATTTGGCTAACCGCTCTAGGTCTGCTTTAAGTTCTTCTGGAAGATATACAACTATTCTGGGGAGTTTTGCTGGCAAGGCTGTTATTTGTGCTAATACCGCCCTATTGTACCTTTTTTTGACCTCTACAGTATCAAGTTCACCCTCAAGGGTTGACTCGGAGTGCCTACCGTGATACTTTAGAGTTGACACAAAACCAAACCCCCACCGCTCAGACTCACGATCGTTCGGTGGGGGCTTGAACTCCCATATTTAGGAGGAAACTCTATGATATCACAGCCAAAGTCAGTTCCCGAACTGCTCCGGGAAGAAATTCCTGACGTACCTCAAGGTAAGCAACCGATTCGTTTGCTGTTGTGTGGCGTTCCCAAAGCGGTAGACAGCATCGTTAATCTGTTGCACGTTTTAGGTTTTGCAGAAGTTGGGGAATGGAGCCCGCCTCTACCATCGCCGATAGCGGGTGAGGTAATTCGGATTTTAACCCGTTACTGGAAAGAGTAATTGTTGAGGGCGATCGCACGAATTGAAAAAGTGTGATCGGCCATTAACTCACTTCCAAAAGTTGGCTCAAAAACTCAATAAAATTTGCCAAAGCAGGAACCTGCTGTTGCGTCTGTTCGCTGACCCAATTATTATCAGCAATACTTGTTGTATTACTCTTCCCAGGTTTGAGAACACTTACAACCGTAGCAACTAAAGCTTTTTCTAGATCAAAATTTTTCCATTTTAAAGATTTTCTATCTGACTCAGAAAACTCATTTAGATAGGAACTAGCTTTCTCCATGTACGCGGGATAAGCTATCTGTCCGCACTCACACAGCAAAGTATCCAACACACCGGGCGAAGCGTTATCTGGCAAAACATAGACTCCTGTACGCGGGCTATTGGTATTTACAACACCAGGGCGATCGGGAAAATTAGGAAAATAACTTCGGAATTTGTTAGCATATGGTTCCACAATGCGATCGGGAGTTGATTTATCGCAATCGGCAACTATCCCGAATGCTGCCAAATTTGTTTGATACTCAGAATTTGTGAATAAAATGTCATCCAAATTAGTCACAAGATTGCTTCCTTCACCTGCATAAATTGCTACAGAGATAGTATCATTAAACAGAATAGAAGGCATATCAAGACGTTTATACAAATTTCCTTTTTTAGGATAAACAGGAATAAACTTGCGCCAGAAGGGGTCTAACTGAGACTCTAATCCTTTCAACTCTTCCCGAAAATCTTTGAAATCCAAAAGCTTGAGAACCTTGCCTGTAAATGCCTGATCGTGTGGCCCTTCTACTCCAATAATGGCGTATTTCACACGCGCACCTCCTGACCCAAATCCTCCCGCAATCTTTGCAATCTTTCCCGTTCAATTCTAACTGCTTTAGTTTGTGACTCCTGTTTCTCTAAACGATAAAGAACTAAGTCTGTCTCCAAATCGCTAGCATCCAACATCGCATCAACTGTTTCTAAACTATGGGTAGTTGCAAATAACTGAACATTCATTTGCTTGCACCACTGCACAATCCAAGCAAATGAACTGCGAAGTGCTTCAGTATGAATTGCTGTTTCTATCTCATCAATTAGCAAAACTCCACCTCTGACTTTTGTCAGCGTTAGAGCAATAAATAGCAAGCGACGTACTCCATCACCAAAAGAACTTAATGGTGCAATTCCCACTTGTTTGTGGTCTATATAAAGACTGCTACGATTGCCGCCATGCGAGAGAATCACTAAATCAATAATTCCTGAATCCATCACTTGCAATAGCTTAATCACTTCCGGCTTAAAACGCTGAAAAATAGCTTCTGAGAGCAAGCCAACTTGTGACTGTTCTATGCGGTGAGAAAAAGGTGTCACAGTATCAACTGACAGCATTGCATCTGAGCGAATTCGCCGATTCGTTAAACGCTCATTTTCCCAAATTTCAAAAAATTCAGATAATTCATTGGGTGAATCCGATATAATAGCTTTTAGCTCTATCTCTGCACCTCGCAGAGTATTATCAAATCCAAGATCGTCGGAAGATTGACTTTCATCATCTTCCGATAATTCCACTCCCTCAAATTCTTGGTAAATTGCCCTCGACTCTCTAACTGAAAACTTACCATTACCAGAAACATGAGTTTCCATTTGATAAAAATCCAATTGTTCTTCTTCTTTATTTTGAGGAAACAGCCATTTTAGTGCCTCCAGTCTTGGCTTGCGAGAATATTTGATTTCTCGCCGCCACGATGTGTTCAGCCATTCCAGCGGATCTAAGGGGCGACAATAGGTTGATATCGCCTCTAAAACACTGGTTTTACCTGAGTTATTCCCACCAACCAATAGGTTGATTTGGCCCAAGTCCTGCAAGGTTAAATCTTGCAGGCCTCGGAACCGATGAATGGTTACATTGTCAAGGTGTTTCATAATTATGATTTAGGCCTTTCAACTGAGATGCTTCGTTTCTCTCAGCATGACACATCGGCTTTGCCTAAGTCCCGATCGCCTTTTATGACTTGGGCGTATAAGTCGATCGCACTTGCAACTCCTTCAACTGCTTCTCATCCACCCCAGCCGGCGCATTCGTCAGCAAACAACCCGCCTGCTGCGTCTTCGGAAACGCAAGGACATCTATGATAATTATAGTGTTTTTAGTCTAAAGACGTGCCATGTAATTATGGCATTAACTGAATCTCTCAATAAACATATCGGGAGTAACAATTTCGACTCCTTGAAAAGGAGTTAATACCAATAAATCCAAATCCCCCGTAACAATTACATTGGCATTACCACTAACAGCCAACTCTAAAAACCTATTATCTTTTTCATCTCGATAAACAGTGATGTTTTCTGTAATATAAACTAATTGGGATGAACTGATAAATTTCAGTAAAAATAACTGTCGATCTTCCAAAGAAATATACTTGTTAAACTTTTTACGATTCAAAACTTGCTCTAATTCATTTAAAGTCGTTTCAGAATATAAAATTATTCCTTGTGTTTCTGCCAACTCAATCGCCCGAAATGGGACTGAGGTTTTAAACAGTAAAGCACTGATTAAAACATTGGTATCAATGACAAATCTATTCGTCATTATTATCTGCTAAAATGTCTTGTAAAATTTCAGGAGTTAAGCCTCGCTGCATAGCCCGCTCGGAAATTTCTGCCATCACCTGCGTTAATGTTTTATTGTGTAAATTTTGTCTAAAAAACAATTGAATAATCGAACTTAACTCTTGCTGAGTCTTAGGACTAGCTTCTTCAAAAGCCGTCTTAATATTTTCATCAACTTGAATCATAATTATTGCCATAGCCGTTAAAAAAAGTGTTAATACGAAAACTTTTTTTTTTTTTTTCTAACTCTATTTTATCACACATCTTGCACCATTCTCAAGAACAGGCAAGATGCCTGTTCCACAACAGATGAATTTTATTGTGCGCTGGGCACGCGAACCCGCCCTGAAAGGATTATTGAGAATGGTCAAGGTATTTTACATACTTATGACTTAGGCGTATAAGTCGATCGCACTTGCAACTCCTTCAACTGCTTCTCATCCACACCAGCCGGCGCATTCGTCAGCAAACAGCCCGCCTGCTGCGTCTTCGGAAACGCAATCACATCGCGAATCGATTCCTCGCCAGCCAACAGCATCACCAACCGATCCAAACCGTAAGCAATGCCTCCGTGGGGCGGAGTTCCATACTCAAACGCATCCAACAAAAAGCCAAACTTATTGTAAGCTTCCTCAGTCGATAAGCCGATCGCCTCAAACACCTTTTCCTGAACTTCCCGCTGATAAATCCGCAGCGAACCGCCGCCGATTTCTGTGCCGTTTAACACCAAGTCGTAAGCTTGAGCTCTCGCAGTTTTCAAATCGTTAATATCGTCGGGATGCGGCGCAGTAAACGGGTGGTGCAATGCTTCCAAACGCTTCTCGTCAGCGTTCCATTCAAACATCGGGAAATCTGTCACCCACAGCAGATTCCTCTTGTCTTTGTCAATCAATCCCAATTCGTTACCCACGAACAAACGCAATCTATCCAAAGTCTTATTGACAGTTATCGCGTCAGCCGCAGCAAATAACAACAAATGACCTGGTTGCGCGCCCGTGCGATCGAGCAATTCCTGTTTTTGCGCTTCCGTCAAATTATCCTTAATAGCGCCGATCGTATCAATTTCGCCGTTATCCCGCACCCGAATGTAAGCCAATCCCTTCGCACCCGCTTCGCTGGCTTCCTTAAACAAATCGCCGCCCGGTTTAATCCGCACGTTAGAAATCGCATCATTCCCGCCGGGAATCGGCAAAACTTTCACAATTCCGCCCGCAGCAACCGCCCCGGAAAATACTTTAAATCCCGAATCTTTCATCAAATCGGAAACATCGACTAATTCCATACCGAAGCGAGTATCCGGTTTGTCGCTACCGTAGCGATCCATTGCTTCAGCGTAAGTCAAGCGCGGAAAAGGACGAGGTAATTCTACGCCTTTGACACTTTGGAAAATCTGGGAGACTAAACCTTCGTTTAATTCAATAACTTCTTCTAAAGACATGAAACTCATTTCCATGTCTAATTGTGTGAATTCCGGCTGTCTGTCCGCACGCAAATCTTCATCGCGGAAACAGCGGGCAATTTGATAATATCTGTCTAAACCCGAAACCATTAACAATTGTTTGAACAACTGCGGCGACTGCGGCAAAGCGTACCATTCGCCCAAATTGACGCGGCTGGGCACTAAATAATCTCTCGCACCTTCAGGAGTCGATCGCGTTAAAATCGGTGTTTCAACTTCAATAAAACCTCCCACATCTTCCAAGTGGCGGCGCATAGCTTTCACTACTTGGTGGCGAAGCTGCAAATTCCGACTCATGCGATCGCGCCGCAAGTCCAAATAGCGATATTTCAGCCGCAAATCTTCCCGCACACTTTCATTTTCCGCCGTCGCCACCTGAAACGGTAACTGTTTGCGAACCGCATTTAACAACTCAATTTCGTCAGCGTAAATTTCTACTTCACCCGTAGGCAATTTCGGGTTGAGGGAATCTGCGGGACGGCTGGTGACTCGCCCGGTAATTTTAACCACATATTCGCTGCGTAAAGCCTCAGCCCCGTGATAGGAATCGGGGGTGCGTTCAGGATCGCTGACAATTTGCACGATACCCGATCGATCGCGCACATCGAGAAAAATCACCCCGCCATGATCGCGGCGGCGATCCACCCAGCCGTAAAGGGTGACAGTCTCTCCGATGTGTTCGCTTCGCAGTTCGCCGCAGTAGTAACTTCTCATAATTGGGGGTTGTGGACTAAAAATAAAGCTTTTTAATTATGCAGTATGCCTGAAACTTCTGCTGAATGCAAATGCACGCACGATCGGCATTAGCTTTGGAATTAATTCCAAAGCTAACTACCCTAACAACCCGCTGGGAGTTCCAAACCCCCGGCTGGCCCTTCTAGGAATCTGGGCGATCGCTGTGAGACTTGTCAAAAAACGCCGTCAGCGCGTTCCATGCAGACTTAGCCGCATCCGTCAAGCGAGTGCCGATCGACTCAATTTGCTTGACAATAACGTGCCAATTCTTTTCAGCTTCCGTCTGAATGTGGTCAACAGCTTGTTCGATGCGATCGCGTTCGATCAATTTATTTTGTTCCACCGCTTCTCGCGCTTGTCGCACTGCTTTCAAATAAGCTTCGCGACTGACTTCGCCGGCATCTTGCACCTGCGCTTGCGCCCGCGTTTTAATCGCATCTACCACCAGCCAGTTTTTCTCAGTTTCTTGTTTAATCAGCTTGACTGCTTCTGTGAATCTCTCGTGGGCGAGATCCTTATTTTCTTCGATCGCCCCGGAAGCCTTATTGACAGCTTTTAAATAAGCTTCGCGGGTGAGTTCGCCCGCTGCTTGCACTTCGGCGGTGGCGCGTTTTTTAATTGCTTCAAACAGCGCCGCAGTTTCTGCGATCGCCTCATCAGTCGCGTCGGGCATCTCTTTTTTGACGAGCTCCGTCGTTTCGACAGTTGCCTCTAAAATTGGTTCCTCGGTTACTTTTGGATCTGTCATATCAATCTTCTCCTGTGGTAGTAAACATTTTCAAAAAATCTCACAGTCCCTGGATGCAGACTTTGTAGGTGTAGCGCCAGAAGAATTGTGGTCTTTTATACCGACTTTGTACGTGTAGCGCCAGAAGGAATTCTGGCATTTAATAAGAACTAGGCAATTCTTGTTCCAGCTTTATCAACTTTTGTATCCGCGCTTACCTAGTTGCAATGATCTCAGTTCTATTACATTATATCTACCACACTTGCTCTCATGTGTAGGATACCGCCAACTTGTAGGTACGGTTTAGCGCACTTAAATTTGTGATAAGTCTCTATACCTAAAAAAACACACATTAATAAACTGGGTTTCTGAACACTATCAAACTGGCAAATTTAGTAGTTTCCATTTTCCAACTGCAAATCTTCGCTCTCGTCTCTATATAACAAGTGGTGACATCTTTGAGCGTGTAGTAAAGATTGAGGAAATTCGTATTGAGATAACAGTATCTCTTCGAGCGCAACTTTCATTTGAGTGGCGCAGATATGTGGCGGCACTTTGCCCGTTCCCATACCCATGCCTGGAATAGCGATAGTTTCAATGATATGTTTGACTGGAGTTCCATCTGGGACTGAGCCAAATTTTACGAGATTCAAAATAGCGCGGGTTGCTAGATAAACATTTACTGTTTCTCTTAAAACTGTGGGAACCCGCATGATTGGTGCAGCTATTAAATAGGGAATTTCAGCATGATCCGTGTCTACAATTTCTGCCATTCCTACTAAAAGTTCGCCGTGATGTCGAGCCTGAATTAGTTTTTGCAAGCGTTCAAGAAACTGCCCTCCAAAATATTCGGAAATTTCTAAATCTAAGCCGTCGTCCATGAAACCAAAACTATTCCCCGGACTAACAATAGCATCGCATTTTACATCAAATATTGAACCGTGATGTATCTTTACATTTTCCATACTGCCGCAAGTGCTTTCCCACGCTCTAACTAAACCATCGTCTAAGGTAGCCAGCACAATTTGCATAAATACTCTCTCTTAATTTTAATTGCGAACAGCTAGAGCGATCGCCAATTTAATCCTACAATACTTTACATAAGTCCGCTGAATCTAAAATTCATCTCTATATCAAGTAGCAAATATTTAATAGCTGTATGCTGCAAGACCCGAATCTGCGCAATCCGATCGCAATTAGTTTAGGTGCCGTTGCCGGCGCTTTGAGCCGGTATTATATCACCTTGTGGTTTGCCAATCGTTTCGGGACGGCTTTTCCCTACGGAACTTTTTTTATTAACATCACGGGTTGCTTGGCTATGGGATTTTTTATCACCCTCGCTTTTGAACGGGTGGTGACTATTCCGTCGGAAGTCCGGTTAATTGTAGCAACGGGCTTTTTGGGTGCTTATACTACTTTTTCAACTTACGGTTTAGAGACGAACGTCTTGTGGCGCGATCGAGCTTACAGCATCGCCGCTTTTTACTGGGCAGGCAGTGCCATACTCGGAGTAATCGCTGTTCAGCTTGGTGTCATTTTAGCACGAATTGGTAAATAGATAACATCGATTTATGAAAATAATATCACTTAAAAAGAATGCCATTGTAGGCAAACACCCAACCCATTCAGCATCAGTCTGTCGATTTGAGATCGGCTTTCTGGACAATACCGACTACATCTTTTTCTCACACCCTTAACCTAATACAGGCACAGATTTTAACTGGGTTGCTACCCTGTCAGGTTTAGGTGTAATGATGTGTACTGCATCGTGTTTTCTGGCTGACGGGCTAAACTTTTCAAGCTGTTTCCCTACCTTGTTTTCAGTTTACTCTTTCTCGGTTGAACTCGCGTTTAATAAATAATGCTTATGGCGATCCGATACCGTTGTTATCAAAAGAACGGTTGAGGATTTAAACAGCGTTTGTTGCGTTTATGCTCGTACATGAGTTTGTCAGCCTTGGCCAGCAATTGTTCTAATAAAACTTCATTCTTTAAATCCCCCAACTCTACACCAAGACTTATTGAGATATAAGCTCGCTCCGACTGTTGATTAAAGCGATCTATATTTTCTTGCAGTCGAAAATGAAAATTAGTAGATGAAGCACCTAAAAAATTAGGAATAAATAAAGCGAATTCATCTCCTCCCAGTCGAGCTATAATATCGGCATCACGAAAGGTTTGCTTCAATATTTTAGCTGCGTCAACGATTACTCTGTCTCCCATTTCGTGTCCTAAAGTATCGTTAATCTTTTTCAAACCATCTAAATCAGCGAACAAAATAAAATAGGATGTTTGCGTGCGAAGAGCAATTTTTAGTTGTTGTTCTGCTAGTAAAAAGAAGCCGCGTCGGTTATATAATCCAGTTAATTCATCGGTCACTGAGAGCTGCCTTACTTCTGCTTCTGCCCTCAGACGTTCCTGGATTTCGTGTTCTAAACGTTGATTTTGTTCGATCAGTTGTTGGCGTTGCTGTTGGATGAGTAATTGATTTTTTACTCGCATCAGCACTTCCTGCTCTTGAAAGGGTTTGGTAATATAGTCTACACCACCCAGCTCAAAGGCTCGTACCTTGTTTTCCAGTCGTTCGAGCGCACTGATAAAAATAACCGGTATCTGAGCACTGGCTTCAGATGCTTTTAACTTTTGGCAGACTTCGTACCCATTCATATCTGGCATATTAATGTCAAGTAAAATCAGAGCAGGTGGGTCGCGATGAATACCTTGGAGTGCCATCCTGCCGTTGAGGGCTTTACGCACAATATAGCCCTGTGACTCTAAAATTTTGGCTAACAAGCGCAGATTGTCTGGGGTATCATCCACGATGAGAATATTCCTTTCGGCCGCAAGTTTGAATAGAGTTGTCATGGGCTTGTTCCTAAATCTGGGTGAGAGTTGCGATCGTTTCAAGCTGAAAGTTATCGACCAAAGATGTCATCGCAGCGATGAAATCTTGTTTCTCCTTGGGAATTTGAGCAATAAGTTCATAAAGCTTATTATCACTAAGATCTAGTGCTGCTTCATGAACTTCTGCAATCCACTTGGCTGGCATGGTTTTAAAGTCTGGAGTAAATATCTTTGGTGGCGAAGCTGATGATTTTGGCGGAAGTTTTTCGGCGTAGCAGTAGCGGACGCCCAAGTGATGAGCTATTTTCTCGAAAAGTGTGTCTTCAGTAAACGGCTTGGCAATGTAGTCATCGCAACCGACTTGCAGGCTGGCGATACGATCGTCTTCAAAAGCATAGGCAGTGAGGGCAATGATGCGTGTAATTTGTCTTTTGTCCTGTGACATTTGCCCTGAGTTATCTGCTGATGACTCATGACTCATGACTAATGACTGTTGTGATCGAATCTGTCTCGTCGCTTCATAACCATCCATGACAGGCATTTGAATGTCCATCAAAATCAGGTCAGGGTTCCATGTTTGCCAACGAGCGATCGCCTCTACCCCATTTTCCACCGCACACACATCAAACCCAAATGACTCCAGCAGTGTCACCAGCAGTTGCCGATTTTCTGGCACGTCTTCTACTACTAGAATTCGGTAGATAGGTTGCCCAGGTGCGAGCCCGATAATCCGATCGCTAATTTCAGGTTCCTCTAAATCAAGGGACTCTGGTAGTTCTAAAACAACTTGGCAGGTAAAAGTCGATCCTCGATTCAGGGTGCTTCGCACGGTGATATCGCCTCCCATCAGACGCGCAAACTCACGACTGATAGACAGTCCCAAACCTGTTCCTCGATCGTTGCGACCGCGATTGGTTTGCATGAAAGCGTCAAAAATTGATTTTAAATCTGAGGGAGAAATGCCAGATCCGGTATCCTCAACTTCGAGACACAGGGTAATAGTTGGTTTAATATCAGGTGGATTAGTGGCGCGATCGCGAACTGTACCGGATGGCATATCATCTGATGAAAAAGCTCGTCCGCGCAGGGCTATGCTTCCTGTTGTTGTAAATTTGATCGCATTCCCCAGCAGATTAATCAAGATTTGGCGAAGTTTTGCTTGATCCCCACAGACATAACGGGGAACAGTAGCATCCCACTCGCTGCTCAGATGTAACCCTTTCTCAGGCGCTTTGATGCTGAACATCTCGTTGATAGAACCCAGCAGTCGATGCAGATTAAAACAGCTTCGACTCAGTAGCAATTGCCCTGCTTCAATCCTAGACATTTGCAAAACATCGTCGATCAATGTTAGCAGGTGTTCTCCACTACGGGTAATGATCCCTAAATGCTCTTGAAATTCTTCTGGGATATAGGGGCTGCGGTTCATAAGCTGGGTAAATCCCAGAATGGCGTTGAGAGGCGTTCTGAGTTCGTGGCTCATGTTCGCAAGGAACTGGCTTTTGGCACGGTTGGCTATTGCTGCCTTTTGTGCAGCGTGTTCTAGGGCAGCTTGCGAAAATTCTAACACCGCCAGCATGAGGATATGCCTCATTTCGGCGGCAGCTTCTAACTCTGCAATCTGCCACGGATAAGACATCTCTCGCACTGTCTCTTGCCACAGTTCAAAGGATTTGCGGGGACACAGGTGCATTTTTCCAATTTCGTCGATCGACACAGCATCGTGTGGATTACCTGCCCAGTTTATGGTTTGAATTTGTTCGGGTCTGAACCAAAGGATATGGTATGACTTTTGTATGGCGTAGGAGAGGAAGATTGAGATTGCTAAAACACCGCTCGCTCGGTCTTTGAATTGCTTCGCTTGGGGATACAACTGAGACAAAGAAGCTGTTGCAAACACTCGTTCTTTGTTCTGTTGTAGCAACCACTGCACGAGCTCGTCAACCTCAGCTTCAGATGGTGTTTTACCCACCAATGTCAGACGACCATCGAGCAGAATTGCAGCTCCCTGAGCATGAACTAAATCTAGCATTTGAGAAGCATTTTCGGTCAATACTTGTTCGATAAAATTAGACTCTCGCCGGAATGCCTGCTGAAGTTGATCCTGAATAGTTTTTGCCTGCGATCGGTAAACGTTCAATTCTCGATCTTGCTGATGCACCAGTTCGATAGAGGCAAATTGTCCTAAAAATTCACAGGTTTTGCGAGTTTCGTAATCTAGCAATCGCGGGCTGTAATGGTGACAGGCAATTAATCCCCAGAGGCGCCGATCGTCAATTAACGAAATCGTCAGTGTCCCAGCCACTCCCATATTCTGCAAATATTCAATGTGGTAGGGAGATACTCCCCTTAACACACAAGCACTTAGATCCTGGGGTGTATTGGTTAGGGGATGGTTGGTGGGAATTAGGCGGGCCGGGGTGTAATTGATATTAGGAATTTGGCGCACCCAATTGCTGTAAAACAATTTGCGGGCGGGTACGGGAATATCGATCGCCGGGTAATGCAATCCCAAGTAGCTTTCTAGAGAACTTTCTTTCTCTTCGGCAATCACCACCCCATGGTCATCGGCTTCAAAGCGATAGACCATTACGCGATCGAACCCGGTCATGGCTTTCACTTCTCTAGCAATGGTTTGAGCTAAATCCGAAATATCGATCGCACTGCGAAAGTTGAGGATAACTGTTTGCAGACGCTGATAAAAATCGATTGAATGATTATTTTCAATAGTCAAGTGGGGTTCCAGCTCCAGAATCAACTCATCTGGTAGCTGATGCAGTGTGCTTCTATATCTTTGAATCGTGCCGTCTTTGAGAGGGATTTCTAGATCGAAAACCTTATGAATTTCTAGTTGTTCTCGCTCTAGACACCTAACAATTTCTTGTACTCGATCGTGACCCAATACCCCTGGCAATGGCTGACCTAGCAATTCTTCTGCCGAAATGCCACATAACTGTTCTACATTTTTACTTACTTGTAAAATATTGAGGCTTTTTTCTTGCATCAATAAAACGATTCCGTGTGGCTGAATATGACCGGGAGCATACACGGATTCTTCGCTGCATTCCTCTAAATTATTTAAACTGACAGGAGTAAACTGGTAAATTTTGGGTGTTTTATTAGGCATCTTATAGCAGTAATTATCAATAAAAATTAAGAAGGTTTTTCACTAATTACAACAATTAAATTTAATTATTGTTGGCTGTTTCTAATTCCCTAGTCATAATTAAACATTTAACTGCACAACAGCTTATAAATCCAATGGAGGAATTCCAATTGGAAAATGGTCTTGAATTAGATTAAGAATTTTTTCAAATTGATACTGGTTGGCGAGTTCCGTCAGATAAGTACCGAATTGAGCGAGTTCTGAGGAAAGTTGAGCTACCAGTTCAATTATCGCAAAATCATCCCCACATAAAGCAGCATCTTCCAACTGAACAACCCATACTCTTGGTAATGTCGCCAAAAGCATTGGATCGAAGGAATCTGAAACGGAAGAGGCAACAGAACAGAGGTAAGAAGGAAAACAATCTGTTCCCCGTTCCCCCTTTTCTATTTCCTTTTCCTCATATACATACTCTAACCCCAGGTATTCGGCCATCTTAAGAAATAGGGTTTGTTCCCGGAAGGGCTTGCTGATGTAGTCGTTGCAGCCAGCAGCCAAGGCGAGGGCGCGATCGCTCTGGGAAGCCTGGGCCGTAAGTGCAATAATGATACTGTTGTGTCCGTCTTCCATTGCCCGAATTTGCTTCGTAGCCTCGTATCCATCTAACACGGGCATCCGAATGTCCATCCAGGTTAGGTCGGGTTGCCATTGTTGCCAAATCTGCACAGCTTGCTGTCCGTTGGTAGCTTCTTTTACCTCTAATCCTAATTGTGTCAGTAATCTGACCATTAGCAAGCGATTTTCTGCTTGATCGTCAACCACCAAAATGCGATGATCCCCTTGACTTGGAGCCAGCCCAATCACGAGGCGATTATTCTCTTCGGGTGTAACATTAACTCCACTGATGGGGCTGACGGGAAGGGTAAATGTGAAGGTACTCCCCTGTCCTACAGTGCTGCTGACAGAAATTTTTCCGCCCATGAGTTCCAACAATTTGCGGCTAATGGTTAGACCTAGCCCCGTACCGCCGATCGATCGCTTCCCAGCTTGAGCTTGCACAAACGCATCGAAGATGGTGTCGAGTTCGACCGATGCAATCCCTACACCTGTGTCAGCGACTACAAACTGGAGAATCGGCCGAGTTGTGCTTAATGCCCCTGTACCGTCCGCCTCAATGCTGACTTGCAAAGTAATGCTTCCCCGACGATCGGTAAATTTGATGGCATTACTCAGCAGATTCAGCAAAACCTGGCGCAGTTTTTGAGCATCGGCAAGCATAAATTGGGGAACTTCTGGCGCAATCTCGAAACAAAGGTCAAGTCCTTTAGAACTTGCTCGTTCCGCCAACATATTTCGGAGGGAATGCAGCAGCGCAATTAAGTCCAATCCGCTTTGTTCAACTGTGCAGTGTCCCGATTCAATTTTCGAGAGATCCAGCACATCGTTAATCAAACTCAAAAGGTGATCCCCACTGCGTTGAATTGTTTGCAGGTCTTGTTTTTGGTTGGGAGTTAGGGAGGGGTCATGGGTCATCACTTGGGCAAATCCTAGAATTACGTTGAGAGGAGTGCGTAATTCGTGGCTCATATTGGCTAGGAAGGTACTTTTTGCCAAGTTCGCTGCTTCTGCTGCTTCCATTGCGTGCTGCAGTGCCAGTTCTTTACGTTTGCGATCGCTGATGTCTTTGTGCGTTCCAATCATCCGTAAAGGCTTACCATCTTCATCGTAGCTAACGACTTTCCCGTAGTTAGCGATCCACTTCCACTCACCTGACTTGCAACGCACGCGATAGTCAAAGGCATATTTAAGAGAGCTATCTTGCAAGTTACTATTGAGAGCCTCAAAAACCCACAATGTATCATCAGGATGAATCATCTGTTCCCAGAGGTTCACATCCATCACCAACTCACCGGGCTTGTAGCCCAGCATCTCCTGGTAGTAGGAATTCAGGTAAACTTTTCCAGTTTCAATGTCCCAATCCCACAGTCCATCTCCAGAAGCTTCTAGTGCCAGTTTCAAGCGTTCCTCACTCAGTTGTAAGGCGGTTTCAGCTTCATGTTGTCGTGTCACATCGATCGCCACACCACCTACTAGCATTTGCCCAGATAAGTCGGGGATGAGAAATTTGTAAACCAGAAACTCACCCAGGGTTCCATCTCGACGGGACGCAATCTCAATCGTTTCAATTAGCTCGTTGGTGTGAGCAACGGTTTGGATATTATCTAGATATTGTTGGGCGAAGGCGGCGGGGTAAAGTTCAAAAATGGATTTTCCAATCACATTTTCAGTGGGTAGCTCGAAGGTATTGAGATAAGTCTGGCTGGCATAGAGCATTACACCATTTTCATCGGTAATCCAGGCAGGGGCAGGGCTGTGATTCATGAAGGCTTGGAAGCGAGTTTCACTCTCTCGGAGTGCCTGTTCTGCTTGTTGGCGTTCCGCTTCGTTGCGTTTGCGATCGCTAATATCTCGGCAGATACAGAAGTTCATCATCTCATCTTGTAATTCCACCCGGTTCCAGCTAATTTCCACGTCATATACAGAACCATCCTGGCGGCGATGTCGCGTTTCAAACAGCGGAATAACCTCCTCTCTCTGGAGCATAAGTTGTAGTTCTTCCCTCGTCCATTCAGCATCCCAATCAAACACACTCAGATTTAGGGTTTCTTCTAGGGTGTAGCCCAGCATTTGAGCAAAACTGGGACTAGCTTCGACAACTTTTCCGACCCAATTCATGACAACAACACCGTCCAGGGAAGTGTTGAAGAAGGTTTTACTCCGCAGGAGTTCCTGTTCTAGTGCAAGTTCGGCTTTTTTGCGATCGCTAATATCTTTCATGAAGCAGTAATGCCCCATAAATTGGTGCTGTGCGTCGTAAGTTGAAATCATCACCAATTGGTTATAAAAAACCGAACCGTCTTTACGAATCCCTCTGGTTTCAACTTCAACTCTGCCCTCTTGCACCATCAGCCAATAGGCTGCAACCAGTTTTTTCAACTCATCGGGGTGTACGGTTTTTTCCCAGGACATCCGGATCATTTCTTCTGGCTGATAGCCTGTCATGTTACCATAAGCTTTATTCACATAGAGGTAGTGTCCTTGTACATCCAGTTTGGAGATGCCGGAAACCGCATTTTGCATTACCTCACTCATTTCTCTACGCTCTGCTTCTGCGTGTTTGCGATCGGTGATATCTTCTGAAAAACAAAGTAGGTACTGGGGCTGATGCTGCTCGTCGTAAATGGGAATCTTCACCGTATGCAGCCAACGTTTTCCCAGACTATGACTGTCAATGATTTCTTCAGCAATATCCTCCGCCTTACCTTTTTCAAAAGCTTCTCTATCCTTTTGATCGAAAAAGATAGCCTGTTCTCTTGGGAAAAAATCATAGCCACTTTTGCCGATCGCATTTTCGGCTGAGATGCCAAATAACCGTTCGCTGGTTTTATTCCAAAACTGAAATACGCCAAATCGTTTAGGCTCTGCGTCCTTAACAAAAATTGCGAGCGGTAGATGATCCAGCAGTGCTTGTAAGAAATTGCGAGTTTTCTGGATTTCCAGCTCTACTTTTTTGCGATTGCTAATATCAATAAACGTAACTACAACTTGTATGATTTTACTGTTTTGATCGAACTCTGGGTAGGCATTAACTAATACCCAAACACAACTATCAATTTCTTTTTTAATTCCTAAAACATAATTTTTGAGGGAACTTCCACGGGATAAAACCTGATTTACCGGATATTCCTCTAGGGGCATCACGCTGCCATCTTCCCGCACAAAATGCCAGGCCGGAGATATCGCAGTTTTTCCCAGCATTTGATCCATTGAAAGCCCTAGTAATTCACCAGCTCTTTCATTACATAATTGAATGCTGGTATCTGTCGCATGAATCACAAAACCTGCATTTAAGTTATCGATTAATTGCCGATACCTGGCTTCGCTGACCTGTAAAGCAACTTCAGCTTGCTTGCGCTCGGTAATGTCGGTGTGAGAACCAGCCATCCGAATTACGTTACCTGCATCATCCCAAAGTGCCTGACCGCGATCCAAAATCCATTTGTAGGAACCATCTTTGCAGCGAAGGCGATATTCTGTGAGATAGAAAGGAGTTTTCTTGGCAAAATGGTCTTGAACGGCTTGCATCACCCATCCCAAATCATCAGGATGTACCAGATTAGCCCATTCGTCTAGAATGTTTTGGATTTCCCGGTCTTCATACCCCAGCATTTGCTTCCAGCGACTAGAAAAAAACACATCATGGGTTTGAATATTCCAATCCCAAATCCCATCGTTATTGCCGCGTACAGAAAGTTCCCAGCGTTCTTCACTTTCACGTAGTGCTGCTTCTGCTTGTTTGCGGTCAGCAATATTCCGGGCAATCTTTGAGACTCCAATTATATTCCCTGTTTCGTCTTTAATGGGGGAGACACTCATCGAGACATCGATTAATGTTCCATCTTTCCTCAGCCTTTTTGTATCGTAGTGTTCGGTGCGTTCTCCTAGCTGGATTTTGGTGAAAATTGCGTTTTCCTCATCTCGATAGTCTGGGGGAATCAGTTTTCTCCCTGATTGCCCTACTATTTCGGCCGCTGTATAGCCAAAAATTGTTTCTGCTCCTACATTCCAACTTGTAACTACACCCTCTAAATCTTTACTGAGAATGGCATCTTCCGAAGATTCAACGATCGCAGCTAGTCGAGCGATCGCAATTTCTGCCTGTTGTCGCTGGTGAATTTCCCATTGCAACTGGCGATTGGCTTTTTTGAATTTATCGACTTTGCAATAACTAACTTGTGCCAGATACATGACCCACATCAGCAGGAAAACTAAAAATAAGCCACCAATTAATACAACTCTCGGCCAATAAAAGTTTACTCTTTCTACTAAATCTAAAGTTGGATAAATATCTATTCTCCAGTCTACCCCATAGGCTTTCAATACCACTGTTTTTGAAACTGATTTTTGAGACACAAACTCTTGACCGTAGAGCAAATTTGTGCCAGCATAGATAGCAATTTTGTACCCTGGTGACACTTTTAAAATACTTTCAAATAAAGTTTGAAACTGAAAAAGTCCGACAATCCACCCATCAAAACGTTCACCTACAAACAAAGGAAAAGTTGCTAGAAATTCTTGACCCCCTTGAACGAGTGAAAGATTGCGAGTTAACATAGGTTGACGCAAATCACGAGCCACTTGCAAAGTAATTTTGCGACGCAGTTCCCCATTAACATCTAGGTTTTGTGCTGCCTCATTCCCTGCCAGTGGCACAACCCATCGCACTTTAAATGATGGATCGACTAATTCGATCGCCTGATAACCGTAGAAATCCTTTACATAAGCCTCAGCATCGGCTTCCCAAAGAGCCTTTGGTGTACCGCCATTAGCTTCCCAGCGATTCGCCATTTGCCGAAGTGTCAACACCCGAATGGATAATCCTTCGGTCAGTTGTGACTGAATCGCATTGGCTTCCTGCTGAATTAACTGCTCGATGTGAATTTGTCCGTTAATGGTTAGCTGTTGCCACGTAAATAAAACAGCAAGAGAGGCCACCACACCAAGCAAAAGAGGTAGCAATCGTTTAAATGGTGTTTGGTCTAAACTTATAATTACTTTGCGTCGAGGGATTACCATAAATTAAGCGATAGATGAATAGAGCAGCATTCAAATTTTTTGGCTAGACTTGGGTAATTTAATAATGCAATGAAACTAAGTCTTGAGCCGGAAAACCAGTTAGCGATAAGGTATTCTCTAAACTTTATACCCCTAAGCTTGTTTGTTAAATACATCGGTAAAGAATGTTGTTACTTAACCCCTAGCCCTTTAACTAGATTTATAGAGATCGATGAGCCACATCTGTTCAAATTGTAAATAGGTATTGTTTGCCAACATTGGGGAGAAGACCAGTAGATTTGATGCTTGCTAACGTGAGGCAGCCTTTGATTCGAGCAGCAGGGGCAGTGTGGCATAAAAACCTCTTTTGTAACTAAAACTCAAGGGTATTTCACTCTTTTGCAACGTGCTGCAAGTTCGCTTGAAGCAACAATAACCAGACCATAGAGAAAAAAAATAAAGATTTGGTAAAGAATATAAAAGGGTTAAGGAAAAGATACAAGTTTAAACATTCCGTAATAAAATCAAGAGCGCAGAGAATTTTTATCCCACAATACGCACCTTGTAATGTCCCATCTGGTTTGTTATAATTGTACACTATTCAGATGCAGCTTTTGAGATCCATTCCTACAGAAAATTGTTTTCCTGTTCCCTGTTCCTTGATTTGATCTGAGAGTCTAAATCCCAGCCCAACAAATTGGCAGTTTGAACAGGAAGCATAACTGGAGCGAGGGGATTCACTATCACTGCTGGCAGGTAATATTGACAGTTTTAATTGATTGTTAATGCTCGCAAGGTAAGAAGGTGTCAAACCAATTATTGCCCAAAATTTCTTTGTGTATATAACCCGTGAAGGTGAAGAAGAAAGGATTTAGATAGTTAACATTTCGCGATCGATCTAGTCCGACGATCAACTGCACGGTATCAAATAGGGATGGCCAGGGTCGTTATTGATGATAGCCGATCGCACGCGCAAAGTAATTGGGTTATCGGTTAGGCTTTGCGATTTTGGCTGTGGCAGCTTTTTTTGGGGCTGACAGTGCTTTTGGCACTTCAGCGAACTTATCTCAATCCCCTCGATTTTGAAGCAGGAGGGTTAAAAATTAAAGCGGAAGGATGGCCGGGCTGTTTAGGGTTTATTGAGATACTTTAGGGCTGATTAGTTATGGCTATGATGATTTTCTCTTCATTGCCTTGAACCCTACCTAAAAACGAATATAAGCCTCCGACTTGTTTGGTGGAGAGATAAAAATTTTAGACTCTTGTTGCTCCCAGATTCATCTTTGGAGTAAATCTAAAATCTCCAATCCTTCGACTGAGCGCTCACACCGAAGTTTCACATCTCAAATTGACTGATTTTCACAGAAGCGCGATCGCATTTGACACCTCGATTCCTATATTTTACCCTTGGGCGATGGGGAGTGACGCGATCGCAGCCCTGATTTTTGAGAGGTAAGTTCGATCGCCTCGGCATCTTAACCCTGATGTTTGCAGTGATTTTTTCTTCACTGTTTGCCCCATTGGTATTGTTGGGAAATGGCCAGGGGGGGTTGCTAGGAATGACTTTATAGGGTATAGCTATGGGAGTCCAGGAATCAATTTTGAAAGCCGCCTTAGCTCGACTCGTGCCTGCAAACAAGAGAGGTTCCACCTATGGGATTTTTAACACAGGCTATGGCTGATCGTGCTTTCTGGGCAGTTGGGCGATGATAATTGCTTACGATCGCTCAATTACTTGGCTGGTTATATTTTCAGTTGCGCTCCAACTCGCTGTTTTTCCAGTCTTGTTGCTGGTGAAAAAGCGATCGCCTGTCACAAAAAATTGACTAAATGCTCGGCAGTCATACCATTTTTAATTTTCGATTGAGAATGACAGACTGCATCATGGTTAGGGCTGGTCTGCAGTTGCTTATTTTACGAAACTGGTATCAATTAGCCATTATCAGTTGTCAGTTTGCCATAGTTTCTAACTACTGACTACTGCTTAATAACTACCGACTAATAACTACTGCCTAATAACTAAATTCAAACAAAACATAGGAGGTTTAATTGTGGTAGCTCAAACAGCAACAGAGGGTCTCATCACCTTACAAGGAGTTAGCAAGGCTTACCCGCAGCCCAACGGTCAAAAAATATCTATTTTAGAGTCAATTAATTTAGATATCCGAGCCGGAGAAATAGTAGCTTTACTCGGCCCATCCGGTTCAGGCAAATCAACATTAATGCGAATGATTGCCGGACTTATCCCGCCCAGTAACGGTCAAGTTATCTATCACAATCGTCCTTTAGTCGGCTTAAATCCTGGGGTGGCAATTGTATTTCAAAACTTTGCCCTTTATCCCTGGCTGACCGTACTAGAAAATGTAGAATTAGGCTTAAAAGCTAAAGGAGAATTGCCCGAAGCGTGCCGCAAAAAAGCTTTACGGATGATAGACATTATCGGTTTAGACGGATTTGAAAATGCTTATCCGAAAGAACTTTCGGGCGGAATGCGGCAGCGGGTGGGATTTGCTAGAGCTTTGGCGGTAGAACCCGAATTGCTTTGCATGGATGAACCGTTTTCAGCTTTAGACGTGCTGACCGCAGAAAACTTGCGGTTTGAGTTATTAGATTTGTGGCTAGAAAAAAAGATTCCGACTCAAGCTGTGTTAATCGTAACTCACGGGATTGAGGAAGCGGTAATTTTAGCCGATCGCGTTGTAGTCTTGGGTCGCAACCCGGGGCGAATTCGCGCCGAGTTAACAGTGACTTTGCCGCACTACCGCGATCGTAAAACTCCCGAATTTCAAGCTCTCGTAGACCAAGTTTACAAAATTCTCACCAATCCCGAATTGAGCTGCGAAACAGTGACAGCACCTGCTGAAAGTGTCGCTGCTGTGTCTCAACCTCAACCCGCTCAAAGCGCTAAATACCAATCTCTGCCACAGGTGCGAACCGGTGCGATCGCAGGTCTGTTGGAACTCTTGGAAGACCGCAAGGAGAAAGACCTCTACCGCCTCGGTCAAGAATTAATGTTAGAGGTTGACGACATTTTGCCGATCGTGGAAGCAGCAAAGTTAATGGAATTTCTGGTAATCCAAGAAGGCGACCTCCTTTTAACTCCAGTTGGCATTCAGTTTATTGCCGGCGGCATTGACCAGCGCAAACAAATTGTTCGTACCCAAATTCTCAACAATATTCGCCTGGTACAGCAAATTTCTCGAATGCTTCAGGCCAAACGCAATCACCGCATTTCTGAAGAGTTGATTTTGGATATTCTAGAAGCCCACTTTAGCCCCCAAGAAGCAATGCGGCAATTGAAAACTGCTATTGACTGGGGTCGCTATGCAGAGTTATACAGTTACGATCAACCGGGCGGCGAAATCTTCTTAGAATCTGAAGTCAGTAGTCAGTGGTCAGTAGCCAGTAGTCAGTAGTCATTAGTCCGCAGTCATCAGTAATTAGTTATTAGTTATTTACTAGCAATGAGCAATTAACAATTACCCGATGCCCTAGCCGTCCGCTCCCCCAAATTCTAACTTCCAAATTTCCCATTACCTTTTTCCCGATTACCAATAACTACTTCGTATGACCAGACCTCTAACACCGGCAAATAAAACTTTAGAAAGGTCAGCTTGGACTTGGCAAGACGGTTTGCTGATTCTAGCCATCTTCTCTCTAATTTTGGTAATTGTCCAAACAGCTTCTCAATTCAGCAGTGAGTACAACCCAAATTTCAAAATTGAGACTACCCTAAATGTCTTGCCAGCATATACAGCCCAGAGTCTCTTACGCATGGTAGCAGCCTATTTTTTATCGCTGCTGTTTACCCTAGTTTATGCTTATTCTGCTTACCGCTTTCCCTTAGCCGCAAAAATTTTAATTCCCTTGTTAGATATTTTGCAATCGATTCCAGTTTTATCTTTTTTGCCGGGAGTTGTTTTAGCGCTAGTTACCTTATTTCCCGGTCAAATAATCGGCGTAGAAATCGCCTCGATTATCTTAATATTTACTGGAATGACTTGGAATATGACCTTTAGTTTCTATCAGTCGCTGTCCGGGATTCCGCGAGAACTTAAGGAAGCTGCTCAAGTTTATCGGCTGAATGCTTGGCAGCAGTTCTGGACGTTAGAATTGCCTGCTGGGGCGATCGGACTGGTGTGGAATAGCGTCATGTCAGTGGCGGGCGGCTGGTTCTTTTTGATTGCGATCGAATCTTTTACCTTGGGGGACAAAAACTTTAATTTGCCCGGACTCGGTTCCTATTTGGGCAAGGCAGCCAATGAAGGAAATTTTGGGGCGATAGGCTGGGGTTTAGCAGTCTTAATTGGGGTAATTATAGCCATAGACTTTTTCATCTGGCAGCCTTTGATTGCTTGGGTAGAAAAGTTTAAATATCAAGCGGTGGAAGCTACAAATGTACCGCAGTCAAATGTGTTAGATTTTTTAAGGCGCTCGGCGACTCTGCGGGTTTTGAAGTCGCGTATTTCGCCGATCGGCGATAGTTTCGATCGTGGTTTGGCAAGAGCTTTTGCATCGGTGGATTTACCAGCAAATCATCGCCAAGGAAGCCGCATCGGAAATTGGATAAATTGGATATTTGTTAGCGGGTTTGCCGTCATTGTGCTTTGGGGAACTTGGGAAGCGTTGCTGCTGCTGCGGTTGCTGAATTTGTCTGACTGGCAAAAAGTCATGACAGGTGCATTTTTCACAGCTTTGCGCGTCATTTCCGCGCTATTTTTATCGCTGTTGTGGACAGTGCCTGTCGGAGTGGCGATCGGTCGAAATCCCCGTTTAGCTCAAATTTTGCAGCCATTAGTACAAATAGCAGCTTCTGTACCGGCAACTGCTTTATTCCCCGTATTACTACTAGCTTTAATTCACGCTGGAGGAGGCTTGCAAATTGGTTCAGTGGCGCTGATGATGTTGGGTACAATGTGGTATTTGCTGTTTAATGTTATTGCGGGCGCTCAAGCCATACCTTCGGAGTTATTTGAAGCAGCACAAGTTTACAAACTATCCCTAATCCAGCGCTGGCAAACTTTAATTTTACCGGGAATTTTTCCCTACTTGATCACAGGAATTATTACAGCAGTTGGGGGTGCTTGGAACGCAAGTATTGTCAGCGAGTACGTGCAGTTTCAAGGTCAAATTGTTACTACAGAGGGTTTGGGAGAAACTATTTCTCAGGCTACGGCATCTGGGAATTTTTCCTTGCTGTTGGCTGCTACTTCTGTAATGTCGTTGTTGGTTGTATTGACTAACCGTTTGGTCTGGCGGCCACTTTACCGTTTGGCACAAGAAAAATATCAATTGTTGGTTTAAGTAAATCAATATCAAAAACACCATACCCAAAAAACAGGTTTCGAGAATACATCTTGGTTTGGTGGTGAAGCCTCCACAAAGAAACTGGATTGCTAACCCCGCGGGTATAAATCGTATAACTGCAACCAGTGGCGTCAATAGGCTCTAAACTGGATTCAGGAAGGCGCGCAGCACAGGTTTAGGAGGGTCATCAGTGACAGAAAAAAATTATCAATCGTCTTCTCTACCCACCTACGCGCGAAAAGAACTGCGGGAATTAGTTCGATCGCAGTTAAGGGCCCTGTTGGAAGAAGGAGACTTTAAAGGAGCAAAAGCGATTTTGCACCCGGTGCAGGAAGCAGACATAGCTGAAGCTATCGAAGGTCTGCCAGAAACCATGCAAGTAATAGCTTTCCGCTTGCTTTCCAAAGACGAAGCGATCGCAGTTTACGAATATCTCGACTCCAGCGTTCAGCAGTCCCTCTGCGAAAAATTCAAACGCCAAGAAGTCATTGACATTGTAGACAAAATGTCCCCGGACGATCGAGCTAAACTCTTTGACGAACTGCCGGCAATATTAGTCCGTCGCCTGTTGGGTGAATTGAGCCCGACGGAACGGGAAGCTACGGCTCAACTTTTGGGTTACGAAGCCAGTACCGCCGGTCGGATCATGACCCCGGAATATATTTCTCTGAAAGAAAGCTTTACCGTCGCCCAAGCTTTAGACCGAATTCGCTCTTTGGCTAAAACTACCGAAACAATTTATTCTCTTTACGTCACCGACGCCGGACGCAGCTTGACCGGCATTTTATCTCTGCGGGATTTAGTCACTTCCCCCCTCGACAAAACTGTCGGCGAAATTATGACCCGCGACGTAGTTTCTGTTCAAACAGGAACGGATCAAGAAGAAGTAGCTAGGCTGATCCAGCGTTACGATTTTTTAGCTGTACCCGTTGTAGACCGCGAACAGCGGCTGGTCGGGATCATTACAGTTGACGACGCGATCGACATTTTAGAACAAGAAGCAGCAAAAGATATTTATACCTTGGGCGGCGTCCAGTCCGGCGGCGACAATTATTTCCAGACCGATTTAATCACCGTTGCCCGGAAAAGGGTCGTGTGGTTGTTTGTTCTGCTTTTAACTAATACTGTCACCGGCGCAATTATTAGAGCTCAAGAAGATATTTTGCACCAAGTAGTCGCCCTAGCAGCCTTTATTCCCCTGCTGACTGGCACTGGAGGCAATGTCGGAGCTCAGTCCTCAACAGTTGTAATTCGCGGTTTGAACACTGATGAAATTACAGCAATGGGGCCGTTTCAAGTAATTGTTCGCGAGGGGATGGCGGGAGCGCTGCTAGGAGCTATATTGGGGACTGTAGCGACGGGCTGGGCTTATACTCTGCAAGGGAGTTTAGCCGTGGCACTCGCGGTGGGAGTGAGTTTGTTTGCGATCGCAATTTTAGCTTCTATTGCCGGTTCAGCTCTGCCGTTTCTATTTCGTTCTTTGGGTTTAGACCCCGCTTTAATGTCTGCTCCCTTTATTACCACCGCAGTTGATGTCCTTGGGGTCTTGATTTATTTCACTTTAGCTCGACTAATTTTGCAGATTTAATATATTTAATTAGATGGCTGTGAATAAAAAACTTAATCTGTTTTTCACCACTGCTAAATTCGGGGTCGGCGTCCGATTCCATACCGGATAGGTGCGCTCGCGCTTCTTACTTTATTTTTATCCGCATATTTGTACCAGTTGAAAAAAATAATGCAACTATAGGCCATTTCTCCAAACTCCGAGCTTCATCAGTCATTCCAAATCTAAAATCTAAAATCTAAAATCTAAAATCTAAAATGGTATTAGCCTATGTCATCATCCAATTCATCCACCAAAATCCAAAATCCCAAGTCGAGCAATTTGTTAGAAACTGCTGAAGTGGTTTTTATTGCTGCCTCTGCTGTGGGATTGGCTGCTAGTTTGGTTTGGGGGCAGAGCGTTTATGCTCAAGTGCCTGTAGTGATTTCGTTGGTGTTGAATTTTGTGAACCGGCAGAAGTTGCACGGGCAAGTTAAAGCAAGTACCGCGGCCACTTTCGATCGCGTAAATCAACAAGCAGCTACTACCGATCGCGCGATCGAGCAATTGCAACTTGCTGTAAATGCTTTAGACGAAGCTCTTTCTCAAACATCTCGCGAAAATCTCAATGTTGCGCCTGGAGAAAACGTACACTCTCTAATTTCAGCAATTGAGAACCTGCGCCAGCGACTAATAATTTTAGAAAAAACTATTAAAATGATTCAAAGCGAGATCGAACTCACCAGCCGCCAATTCAAACAGCGGCCGGAGTTGCAACAAGTCGAAACTTTGACAACAATAATTCTGGACTTGCAGCAGTTTATCAACGAACTGCCGCAGTGGGGCAGTTTGCAGCAGCGGCAGCTAACAGAACTTCAGCAAAAAGTAGATAATGCTTTGGCTGAACTCTCAGAAGAAATTGCTGTCATTCCCAACCGCGTGCAAGAGGCGCTAGCTAGTCGCAGTGGGGAAATTAACCCACAGTTTGGTTCGGGTTTGAATGCCGCTCAAAAGAATGGTTATCGACCTAAAACCCAGAATGAGAAAATTCGCCAGAAATATCCTAGAGCTTACGTCAAGTGGAGTCAGGATGAAGACGAAAATTTGAAAAAAGAATATGCTAGCGGTCAACAAATTGACGAATTAGCTCAGAGATTTCAGCGACAGCCTAGTGCCATTCGTTCGCGATTACAAAAATTAGGATTAATCGAATAATGGGAATGGTATAGGCAAAAAGGAGTAAATCTAACCCACATTCCGCAGATATTTAAGCAGAGAGAAAGGAAGATAGATTCGGCAACACAAAACCCCCAAACGATTGCT
>NZ_JAUBQS010000005.1:0-195828 GCF_036701355.1 Microcoleus sp. Pol12B3 | reverse complement strand
TCAAGCTGCAAATCTGGGCTACTTGGCTATTTTATGCAGTTTTAGTAGATTTGGGAGATGCTGTCGCGGATGAATTGAGAGTACCAATTGAACGGATTTCATTAGAAATGATTTATCGGGGGATGTATCATTTTTCTGTTGCCTATCAAAAAGGATTAGCTTCTGACCTAGTTAAGTATTTTGCCGCCGACGAAAATCAAGATTTAGGGATTGTTAAGCGACGGCGAAAACCTCATGTCAAGCTAATTATTTCACCTTTCCCTGGAACTCAAAGAAGTCCCGAACAATTTTTTTTCAATAATAAAGGAACAAATGGAGTCATATTTTAATTGGGTCAACAGGTAAAAAATGAGTAAGATTACTCATTGACAATAGTGTTTTTAGCTTAACTTGTGAGCAATGCTCAAGAACAGAGCGATCGAGTGCATCCGTTATTAAATTAACTTTCACCAAAACTTAATGGCTATCTTAACTCATTAAAACAAAAACCCAAAGGTTAACAGTCAACCGTTAACAGTCAACCCTTAACCACCAACTAATTACTCGATCGCACAGTCAAAACTTGCGGCGGCGTCGCATCCGGCGGATACAAGAAATCCACCTGAACCAAACGGCGTTCCCCCGGCTTCATCTTCACATTCACCAAAGGTTCCCCCTGCTGTCCTCTGCGCTGCACGATGTGAATGTAGCGCGTCAAAATCTTGCCCGTATCATCATTAAACATCACCCGCACCGTACCTCGGAAAAATATCCGATTTTCAGGAGGATCATAAAACATCAATCCCCCCGATTCTGTATTTGCTTTAATCGGTGTTTGCATTTTAATGCTAACAGATTGGGTTTCACGAGATTTGTTGTAAAGGGGAAAAGTTAAGTTGTATTGAATCCCGTAATTACCGTGAGCAAAATAAGCAGTATCAGGATAGCGAGCTAACATTTTAGCGCTTTGAACTTGACCAGTGCCAAAAGTCCCCGTATCAGTAGTGCTCAAAGCATAAGAAAATGACTCGCCGCGCTTGGGAATCGTTAAATAATCAGTTCTCGAATTGTCCGTAATTTTAGCTTGCCACTGGGAACCTTCCGCTACTCCCGCTACGCGGCCGTAAATTTTTTGCACCGGATTTTCGCCTCTCGGAGTTGGTGCTAAATCTCTTGGTCCCGCTAAACCTTTGGTATTTAAAATATTTTCCCACTGTTCTAATGTGGGATATTGCTCGACTCCTCCTTGACTTTTAGGAGCAAACATTGCTAATGATGCTACATAAACCGAATTGCTGCTCGACATTCGCATCAAGGTCGATCGACCGTTGGAAGAAGGCGTCACATTCCCCACAGGTATCGGCAAATTCATCAGCATTCGGCTCTGATTCGCCGGAATCTCGATCGCAGCCGGCAAAATAGCTTGTCTGTATCCCCGCAGCACATCGCTGCTGATGCGGCTTCCAGGCCCCGCAAACACAGTGCCGAATCGATTCTCTAAATATGACGGCAAATCTACAAACAAAGCATCCGGCCGAGTTAAATAGGTCGCTCCTTGCAATACTTTTAAAGTAACAGGTTTCGAGTTGGGATTGTGGACAATTATTCCTTGAAATAAGGTGCGAGTTTCTTGGCGATTTTTAGCCTTGGCGATGTGGTGGGCAAAGATGTCAAATCGGCCTTTGAAGGGAAAGTTTAAGTGTGCAGAAGGTACTTGTTTTCCTTCCGGGGGAAATGTGGAGAGCAAAATGCCTTCGGTTTGCACGACTTCGGGGCTGTTGCTGTTGAAAACCGGGATGTTGTCGAGTTTTCCCGGTAAAACGCGCACTTGCTGAGGCACCGTCAGGGTTTTCAGGGGGCTGCTGCTTGGCTGTGGCGGCAAATCCAGTTCGTTTTCGGGTGCGGGGGCTTCTGGGTCGATGATCAGTTGTTGTTGGGCGGGAGGTGCGGGGATGGTTTGAGCTAGGGGGAAAATTGGCAAAAACATTGCTATAAACGCTTTTAACTGAACTTGCAGAAGATTGCCACATAGCAACCGACACAAAAACTTACCACAAGTTGGTTGATATTTTCTGGTGATTTTGGGACGTTAGGTCAATTTTTGCCGAAATTCTGGCATCGCAAATTTTTTGTTCTACATTGACAAAATGTAGAGCAAAAATAAGAGCCAGAGGCGGGATAGCTGCCCTGGCTCTTATGAGTTGATACTAGAAGTTAACCTGAATTCACTCGAAATGCGACGAGCTTTTCTGCCGATGGATGGCCTGCACCCCTGAGAAAATTTAAGCAAGAGCTTTTTTTGCCTGCTTGCGGCGGGCGGCGACTAAACTTCCCAACCCCATCACCATACCTGCGATAGTAGTTGGTTCGGGTACTGGCTCAGCATCAGCGGAAACTCCCGCCATAACTTTGTCACTGGTACCAACACTAGACCCAGCTACCTGCTGGAAGCGAACCCCTGCCTTGAGCGTACCATTCTGAAATCCCGTCAAGAAAGCACTTTCTGCCTGAGCCGCACTCAGACTGCTGCCAGTTAGCAAAAAGCTAACCAAAGTAGACTGATTTTTATATAAGCCTCCATTAGCGTTCCCACCATTAAAGCTATTGCGCGGAGTGCTAATGCCATAGTCGAAACCGTTGTGCAAACCGCTAATATCAACGTTTTGCCAAAACGATGTAAAAGTGCTGCCTGCAGTCGATTTAACCGATGCACTAACGCCGCTCAATACGTCAAATGCCACGGCAACGAGAGAAGAGTCTGTTGCACCACCGGCTGTAGCCTGAGTGCCAGTGGTATTGGTGATGCCCAAATTCAGGAGCAAGTCGGCTCCACTTTGGACAACGTTGAAGTCCAATGTTGCAGTAGCGCCGGTGCCAATGCCGTTGGTCGTACCGTACTGAGGAGCCACGGATAAACTGAATGCTTGGGCTTGCGTTGCAGTTAGTAAGGAAGAAGCAACAACTAAACCAGCGGTAGCTAGACACGCGGTTAGTGGTTGGGCGAAGTTGGTTTTCATAAGAGTAATACCTTTTTTATATCGTTGGGGGGATTGACTTTATTGATTTCCTCTGATACCTATTTACAACATCGCTCATTTAAAAGTGTTTGTCTATACATTTTTGATACCTTTACCAAAACAATATTCTTCGAGGTTTATTCTTAAACCTTTCGTAAACCTGGTTGTATCGCAAACGCTAGGATGACTGTTGCTGAGGCATTCCACGGCTAACTATCCGTTATTGCAACTTTCGGTACCATCGGCTGTTACCACGAATAATTGCGTAATTATACTGATTGATAAATTTTAATTTATACAAAAATTGAGCGATCAGTTTGTCGATCGCACCTTCCTGAGTCCGCGCACCATTTCCAAAATTGTTGAGCGTGAAGTCGGTTTCGATCGTCGGACGCTCAAACAATTTACCAATTACCAATTAGCAATTACCAATTACCAATTCCCAATTCCCAACTTCCGTTATTTCTGTTTTAGGACTACCAACGTAATGTCGTCAAAAACCTTCTGTTCGTCAATATGTTGTCGCAGATGATCGATTACTGCCTGTCGAATTTCTTCAGCCGTTTTGTGGCGATTTTCTTTCGCCACTTGGCACAATCTTTCTATGCCGTAATACACTTTATTTATATTTACAGCTTCGGTAATTCCATCTGTGTAAAGCACTACTACATCCCCTGGATTAAGATGCACTTGAATTTGGGAAACAAAACCCGAAATATCTTCCTCTAATCCCAGGGGAAAACCGAGTTCCAGTGTATCGATCAGTTCGATTTTACCATCAGTACGGACTACGATAACTTCTTCATGTTGACCGCTGAGGCTGAAGTTACTATCTTGATAATCTAACAAAGCCAAGGTCATGTTTTTAGACGAGTCGATGCGCTCGATATTGGCATAAAGGGTGCGGTTTAACACATCAAGAAACTTCACCGGATCGGTTTCGTTCATTTGTTGGAGAGTGCGGACGGCGGTTTGCGCCATAATCATTAATACACCACTTTCTAAACCATGTCCCGTAACATCGCCGATGCTAATTTTTACCTTATCATTTCGGGTTAGCACGTCGTAGTAGTCGCCGCCAACTTCATCGGCAGGTTGCATATATCCAGCTATTTCTAATCCTTTAATTTTATCAAGTTCTGATTGTTTGGGCAAGATCATTTGTTGCAGTCGTTTCGTGACTTCTAACTCAGCACTGAGGCGGATGTTTTCGGCTTTAAGTTTGTTGTTGAGGGAGCTAATTTCCAGATTTGCTTGGGCGAGTTGGGCGGTGCGTTGTTGTACTTTATCTTCTAAAGTTTGATAGAGACGGGCATTTTCGATGGAGATCGCAGCTTGGGCGGAAATAATGTTGAGGACTTCTAGGCGATCGCGCGTAAAAGCCCCCGCTGTTAAATTATTTTCTAGGTATAGGATGCCCACCAACTTACCTTGATTAATCAGGGGGCTACACAAAATAGATTTAGGTCGCTGCTGAATAATATACGGGTCAGAGGCAAACCTAGTTTCAGTGGTTGCATCATCGATCGCAAGAGTTTCTTGCGTGCGTTCTACATAATTAATCAGCGAGATAGGAATCACTTGATTTTCAGTCCCTGACTTGGATATTAATTCACATCGTTCACCCGTACATTGAGCTTCAATTTTCCACTTACCTGCTGGGTCAGGTATGATGAAATAAAATTTTTCTGCTCCCGCGTTTTCCAGCAAGACTTGCATCAAATTCGAGAGTAACTTATCTAAATGAACTTCCCCTGAGAGCGCTTGGGAGGCTTTGATAATTGTTGATAAATCCAGCTCGTTTGCAACACCTGAACTGGTAGAAGTGACAGGGGTTCGGGTCTGAACAATCATTTCGTCTCTTCCACTCGTCAGGCTGTTTTTCCTACCGACGACTGGTGCGAGTAATTCAGCATGGCGCTCTTCTAAATCCTTAACTTTTGCCTTTGCTCCCCAGCGAATATAAGCATAGTAAGCGTCTATCATGTAGGTACGCGCTACTTTCTGACGACCTAATGCTAAATAAAATTCTGCTGCTAGTTCATTGGCGAGGGCTTCGTGCTGGACGTATCCATTTTCCTGGGCTCCATCTATCGCCAGGTCGTAATATTCCATTGCTGAGAAAGATTGCCCTAATACGCGGGCTTTTTCTGCTTCTACTAAGTCATACTTATGTTGGTAATTGGCTGGGCAATGGAAAGCCCAATTTTTCATGCTTTTCTGAGTTTCTTCTACTTGGTTGAGGTATTCTTGTTTCTTTTCTTCCTCTCCTGAATCTTCCTGAACATACTGGGCTAAAAGAATCAGACAATAGTAAAAATTCTGTTCAATAAAACTAATATTTGATTGAACGTAAACTGAATATTTCAACCCCTCTCTCGCAAACTCGATAGCTTCTTCATACTGCTTAAACAAATAGCAAACTACTGTTTTGGCAAAATAAAGCCTGAACAAGCAAATGAAATTCTTTACTTCTCTTAAATAAGAGATAGCTTTTTCCTCATTTAATATGCTGCCTATCAAGATCAGTTTATTATCTGTCATCCCCCTTAAATTTTCTACTAATTGACCGAGAATTTTGAGTAAATATAACTGGTGTTCTTGGGACAATCTCTCTGCCAAGTCAATATATAGTTTTTGCTGTTCTTGCAGGTAGTCCAGATGCTCGGCATTAAAAAATAAATGCCAGCAATAGAAATCAGCAGCATGACAAGCAAATTCTATGTCACCAAATTCTAAGCCGCTATTAATTGCTTGACGAAGGGGTTCTATCGTTTCTCTAGTATGCTTTTTGAGGTGGATAATACCAAGATAGGTACTAACTAAAACTTTAGAACGAAACTCTCTAGCATCTAACTTATCTAATAGCTGCAAAGCCAGTTGCCCCAGTTGATAGGATAAATTTATATCTGAGAATAGCCAAGATACTAATATACCGTAAACAGAATAGCCGTAAGTAGATTGCGGCGAATTCCCGTACTGACGAGAAAGTTCCACCATAGTATATATAATAGGTAGCGATAGCGGGCTTTCTGCAAAGCAAGCAGGTGCGAATATAAGAACTAAAAGCTGCATAGCCGCCTGCTTGTAGGGCTCGCTCATTTCAGGCAGGTTTGCTAACTCCTCAATATTGAGTTCTTGCGGGGGTGATTCATATAGGGTCACTCCTAGCATCTTTAGAACTTGCAGTCCGGCATCTAAGCCATCATTATTTTGATTTTTAGCGAGGTAAATTCTAATTTTCAGTACGTATAACTTGACTTGTTCGAGGATGGTTTTGACTTTTTGGAGAGTGCGATCGCACAAAATTTTCGCTCGTTCTAAATTGGCATTGAGATATTCGGCTTCCGTCGCTTCCAGATAAAAATTAAATGTCAGATCGTATCTACTTTCCCAGCTATCTTGACTCAGGAGTTCTATACCTACATTCAAATAATTAACAGCGGCTTCATATGCAGTAGCTGCCTTTGCTTTGTGTCCAGCAATCAGGTTTAATTCTGCCAACTCATCTTTTTCTGACTGATTAGTTAGCAAATCTGTGCCAAAATTCAGTTGGTTAACCAGAGCAAAAATATTATCTTTTCGCTCTTGCTCTGTTGTATTATCCAGCAGTAGTTGACCAATTTTCAGGTGAGTGGCTTTTTTGTCTGACTCTGGAATCAAAGAATAGGCTGCTTGTTGCACGCGATCGTGCAAAAATTTGTATTCAACTTTGATATTCCGTACAGATGCCAACTCTTCCTGGGCAAAGAGTAGAGGAATTTTGTAATTTTCAGACAGCGGCAGAATCAAACCCGCTTGCAGTGCTTCCCACAAATGAGCAGCCGTCGCTATGTTTGATTCTTCATTGACAATTGATAAAACTTCTAAGTTAAATTGGTTGCCGATACAAGCCGCTAATTTTAATGATTTCTGGGTTGTTTCAGGGAGTTTGCGAATATTGCGAGCAACCAGTTCAACAATATTGAAATCTGCGATACCAATTGCTTGGATTTGTTGAATATCCCACTCCCAGCGGTCTGTATCTACTTGATAAACCAGCAGATTTTCGGAGTACAGCGTTTTGAGTAGCTGCGTTAAGAAAAACGGATTGCCTTGGGTTTTATTAAAAAGTAACTCTGAAAAAACTTTTATTTCGTCTGAATTTACGCTGGCATCCAGAGTGTCGGCGATTAATTGGTTGACGCTATCCAAAGCCAGCGCCTGAATGGTGATATTATTCACCACCGTTTCAGTTTCTTGAATTTTTTCTATTGTCTGAATTAAAGGATGAACGGGACTGACTTCATTATCTCGATAAGCTCCAATCGTTAACAAATATTTGTTATCTGGGTCAGTGACTAAGAGTTGGATTAACTTTAGAGATGCCGAATCTGCCCACTGTAAATCGTCTAGGAATATGACTAGCGGGTGTTCGGGTTGACAAAAAACGCGAATAAATTGTTGAAATACCCGATTAAATCTGTTTTGGAATTCCGATGACCCCAGTTGAGGAACTTCAAGCTGTTTACCGATAATTAGTTCGACTTCGGGGATAACATCAATAATAACTTGACCGTTATTCTCTAGCGCATTTAATAAGTTTTCTTTCCAAATAGCAATCTCTTCGGAACTTTCAGTTAATAGCTGACGAACTAATTCTTGAAATGCTTGGATTAACGCCGCATAGGGAATATTGCGCTTAAACTGGTCAAACTTACCCGCAATAAAAGCTCCTCTAGCTGCTACAATTGGTTTATGAACTTCATTGACGATTGAAGTTTTACCAATCCCGGAATAGCCGGAAACTAACATCATCTCGGTGGCACCGAGGCTGACTCGTCCAAAGGCATCTAGAAGAATTTGGACTTCGGTTTCTCTACCATAAAGCTTCTGGGGAATGAGTAATTGGTTGCCGCGATCGCGTTGACCGATGGGAAAATTTTCAATCTTTCCAGTTGTCTGCAATTGCTGCAAACAAGTTTCCAGGTCAAATTTTAATCCCGCTGCACTTTGATATCGGTCTTCCGCATTTTTTGCTAACAGTTTCATGACAATATCTGAAACCGCTTGAGGAATTTCTGCTACCTCTTTAGGTGGGACGGGTTGTTTGGCAATATGACAGTAAACCAACTCCATCGGATCGGTGGTAGTAAATGGCAACTGGTTGGTCAGCATTTCATAGAAAGTCACTCCCAAAGAGTAGAAGTCGGTGCGATAGTCAATTGCTCGATTCATCCTTCCCGTTTGTTCGGGTGACATATAGGCGAGAGTCCCTTCTAGCAAATTGGGATTGACAATACTTTGCTGTTCTTTGGGTAAGGCGATCGCAATACTAAAGTCAGTTATTTTGACTTCCCTCGTTTCGGGGTTGATGATGATATTGCTAGGTTTAATATCTTTATGTATAATCCCTACTTTATGGATTTGACCGATCGTTTCTGCTAAAGAAATCGCCAAACTTAAAAAATCTTCTAATTTAACGTTTTTAAATGTCAATAATTTGTTAATAGCTCGACCACCAAAATCTTCTAATACTAAAGCAAAGCTATTCTGATAGCTAACCAGATTGTATGGCTTGACAATTCCTGGGATGTCTAATTTTTGGGGAATGCTGTATTCTTGTCTTAGGCAAGTAATCTCTTCAATGTTCGGATATTCATTTTTAATTATCTTAAGAATAACTGACTGGCTATCGCGCTCTCTGATTCCTCGGCAAACAACTGTTCTGTCTCCTTCATAAATTGTCTCTACAATTGTGTAGCCGGGGAGAATAATCATATTTTTACTTTTACTTTTTTTGTTTAAATATAAAAAGACTAGAGGTCAGGATGACCTAGTTTAAAGTAGCTTTGACCTCTAACCTTGTTAAATATATTACCGTTGCTCTCAGATCGATTTTAATTTTTTCTCAAAGTGAGGGTACACCTTTTCATCAAACAGATCCTGAATCTCCTGCGATCGCTTCTGAGCCACTAATTCCTGATAATCCTCCCTCACAGGCACGTTGTAGCTAGCTTGGCGGCGTCCAATACTTGGCAACCACGTCGTGTGCAAAGTTAACCCAAAGTTCAGAGAGGAATCGCTCAGTTTCCACTGAGGACCCTGCTTGAGATCCCAAGCCTCGAAAATCCAGATCTCGTAGGTATTGTTCAACCAAACAGTGCAGGTAATGTAACCATCCGTTGAACTGTTACCATCACCGCGCGGTATAAACTGGGGCGAAAGACCGATACAACCAGGAGGAAATTCATAGGAATCGGCAATCTTCATCGATTCAGTTGAAGAAGTATTCATCCGGAACAAGCTACTTGGTCTGCCTTCTTCTTTGGCAATTCTGAGCAATTCCTCTAGTGGCACTTCTCTGGACGGATAGTCTTTGAAGAAATCAACCATAAACTTACTGACTAGATCCTTCCAGAGTCCCAAAGATATCCAGTAGATATTATCAAGCTTACCTGGCGGCATGGTGGGATAGAGATCCGAAGGAAGTCGGTCAAGATAAGCATAAAGTGCTACTCCCCAAGTACATTTGCACTCTTCTGCTTCAGGGATAAATTTCTCTGGAATAACCTTCTGTTCAATGATTTCTCCAGTTTCTCCGTTAATGACGTAGCGTCCGACGCGACTGATGTCCATCTCGCTCTGTTCCATCCCGTTTGGGCGAGGTAACTTAGGGTCAAAATAAGGAGAGTCATCATAGGCACGTATCCATTCAGACACATCCCAAGCACAAGTATGTGCTGCATGGAGGGTAATCAGTTGTTCGGGATTGTCGTAATCTACGAGAAAATGGGTCACCTCTAGGGGAATTTCTACTTTTTGCACAGTCACTGTTGGCACATCTTCGTTGCGATCGCTAATCCCAGATTTTTGACCGTTGATTAAGCGATCGCGAGGTATGAGATAGACAGGAGTTGTTGCTAACTCCATGACATCCAGTTTTTTTCGCAAGCATTCTTCTAATCTTTTGTTTTCCGGAAAAGGGTTGTTAATTATCTGCTCTATCCCTGTTCTGAAAGAGGTATCTACAATTACCACGTAATTTTGAGAGAATCCAATTTGGTGAATGCTTTGCTTAATTTTGACAGGCGAACCATCAGGCAAGACTAGCTGCCATCGCTCTAGTTCTCCTTTACCATCCCAGCGCATTAGATAGATGAAATCTTCTGGAAGCTTGAATTTTTCCAGATATGGTCTCGCTGGTGGAAAAACTTTCTTTACTTGTTTCTTTAGTTTATTTGCCGTATTAGTTACGATGCCGAGAAAAGTTTTTAATGACATCCCATAATTGACCGTGAACATTTCGCTTTTGCGAACGTCAAATACCGGGTGAGCAGTGCTAAGCACGGGTGAAAAGGGAAAATTCAGGCACTGCAAGGGAAAATTTAGCTCAATTTCTCCTCGCCACTCTTTGTTCCAGCCTACAGGAGTTGCCACTTCAAGAGTTGCCGTATCAATTTCGTAATGACGACCCGCATCATAGGCAATTAGCAGGCGTTCTTGGGAGTCCTCAGCAAATTTCATTGGCAGGAAGGCAATACTTAAATCATTGCGAGAGCCAAGACACCAAGAAAACCTGATGATGCCATGATTGCGGAATTTATACTTGGCATATTTTTCACCAGGTTGGCTTGCTTCATCCGCATAGTAATCTGGTGGCCTGATAATCCGTGTAGTTAATAAAACTTCACCCTTTTGCTGGAAGTCGAATCGGTAAATCATACCGTCGCCGCTTAAGAATGAGTCTCCATTTGTAAAGGGAAGACCTCCTGATTCAATGGTTCCGACTGGTGCAATGATAAAGACATGACCCCGCAAGTCATCTGGTAATTCTTTCTCACCCATCTTGGTAATATTGAGTTTGATGTCGGTGAGTTCATCCCGTTTAGCTTTGACAAGCGATTCGGGAACCGTGGGACAGCCTGCTTTGGTATTGCTCTGAGTGGGTTCGCTCATGTGGCTCTCCTTAGTTAAAATGTAATAATGGTAACAGTGTAGATAAGTATTTGATTTATGAATGGGAAATGAGGACTGTAACTTAGATACTATCTTTGATAAAGATTTCATATCTATTCTCCCATCCCCTGCCTCAAAGCGCAATTGGAATCGACATTAACTTATTATCGGATCTCTCATACTTATGGTAATAACGCAAGCTAATAATTTAGCAGGATCGAGAGTTTCAACGTTCAGTCTCAGATACTTAGTATCCTCTGCTACTTTTAAGACCAAGCATCGGGGAGAGCCGAGGAAAAAATTATGTGATTAATTGATGTTTGCATCGACACTGATGTCATGAATGCTGCACTGGGGCAAGCGTAACAAGTCGCTTTAGCTGTCATATCAAGGTGCGACTCGGCTAAAATGTGGCGCGCCACATTTCTGGGGCAACTGTTCAATTAATGCCATGATATAAATGTGTGGCAATGCTCATACTGACGATCGCCACTAACCAACAACCAATTTGGGCTAGAACTACCAGAAGGTTGCCAGCCTCTGCGCTCTCAAATCGGTTCTATAAAACCGACACATAATGACGATAATTTTAACCAACGACGACGGCATAGATGCTCCCGGCATTCAAGCACTTTTGCAGGCTGTAGAAGGCAAAACAATTATGGTGGCTCCGCAGGGGCAATTGTCCGGCTGCGGGCATCAGGTGACGGCTCACAGTCCGATTCATGTCGATCGGCGATCGTCCGTGGAATATGCTGTAGGGGGAACACCGGCAGATTGCGTGCGTATTGCTCTTCATCACGTTTGTGCGAAGCCGGATTTGGTGCTTTCGGGTATTAATGCGGGTGGCAATTTGGGGGTTGACGTGTATATTTCGGGTACGGTGGCGGCGGTGCGGGAAGCAGCCATGCACGGTATTCCGGGAATCGCAATTTCCCACCGGATTAAAAGGCCGCTCGAAATAGACTGGGATGTCGCTACTCGCTGGACATCGCGAGTGTTGGCGGATTTGCTGAACCGGGAACCAAAGTCGGGGTGTTTCTGGAATGTGAATTTGCCGCATTTAGCCCCCGGAAGTGCGGAACCGGAAATTGTGTTTTGCCGGCCTTCAACGCAGCCGCTGCCAGTGGTTTACCGGGTGGAGGGAGAATACTTTTATTATGCGGGAGAGTACGGATCGCGCGATCGGGAGGCGGGGACTGATGTTGACGTGTGTTTTGAGGGTAATATTGCAGTTACTGAGATATCACTGTGATAGATTTGATGGGATTTGATGGGATTGGGCGATCGAACTCTATTTTTTTCAACCAAGTCTAAAAAAATGGTGTTAAATTCGATCGGCGACAGAATGTTTCATATTCATGGCTAAAAACAGATTTCATTATACTTTGGGTTTAGGAGTGCATATACCCTAGGTATAATAAACCTGTTTTCCGATTATCCCCAAATTAGGATATTGTAATTTATTCAGAATTGATACTAATAAAACTTACACAAAATTAATCGCAATTCCGAGAGTGGCAGCTATCTCTACTTGCGGCCCTCGGTGCTACCATAATTTTTTTTGTCATCCTTCGGCTTAGCAACACCATCAGGTTGTTTCTTTGGCTTTTTGATTTCTTTATTGCTTTTTCTTTCTTTTGACATGATTCTTCCTCAATTTTGACTCAGCATAACATAGATTGACACATTTGCCTAACTGCCAGTAGAGGGGGTGATTCTATACAGATATTACTCGCTGTTAGTTTTGTACAATCTGCAGTATATTATCTGCTAGGTTTTGAACGAATACCCTCTACCGTTAGGCATATCGATAAATTCCTCAGAAGTAGAATGTCTGAAATTCCTTTTAACCCCGATGACTCCAGGAAATATCGAAAAGCACGCTCGTCTAACTGCTGCGAGACTAGGGAGAAAAATTCTCACTTATTAAGCTGTTGTTTCACATTTAATTTGAATCAAAAATGACAGCAGATAAAATATGCAGCTATGACCATGCCAGCCTGCCCGACACCTGAAGCAAACACAACTAACAAATTTGCAGTCTCCGTTTAAAAAAGCTGTTAGTCACAGTGGACAACAAGAATATTATTTTAGTATTGATTAATCATTCGGACAGTGTTTGATGGCTTACCTATTGAGAATAACGGTTTCACCGATCTCAGTACGATCGCAACGGTTGCCGAAGCACACTAGAGACCCACGATAAATCAAGGGTTTCAGACTATGACCTCAAAACGGTCGGGACTCTGGAAAAAGCACAAAGTATATGTATAAATATAAAGTTAATTGTCAGCTTTCTTGAAAGTGCGATCGCATCCGCTCGGTTAGAGCTAAAATACTTATAAAGAGTGTTTATTTCTAGATAAATTTCCGATATTAGGAATGTGACCCGTATGGAAGTAACCGAGCTGCTCAAAGAGTACGAAAATGGAAACAGAGACTTTGCTGACGTAAACCTAAGCGGAGCAAACCTCAGCGGAGCTATGTTGGTAGGGGTAAACCTTTCGAGGGCTAACCTGTCGGGAGCTAACCTGAGTCGGGCGCATCTGACCAAAGCAGAACTAAACGACGCAAACCTTTACAGGGCAAATCTGAGTTTTGCCAAAATGGGCCAAGCCAGACTAGCGGACGCAGAACTTACCAAAGCCAATCTCAGCGGAGCTTTCCTCGTCAAAGCAAAACTCCCCAGGGCAAAGTTGAGTGGCGCTCAACTCATCGGTAGCAACCTGCGGAGCGCTATCCTCTGGAACGCCAATTTATGTACAGCCGACCTGCAGTTCATCAATCTGCGGGGCGCTAACCTCACGGGAGCCAACCTCAACTGGGCCAACTGCGGAGGGGCAAAACTCAGCGGTGCAAAGCTGTTTGGCGCTCAACTAACAGGCATCTATCTCAGCAAAGCTTACATCAATGGCATCGACCTGAGCAGGACGGATCTCAATGGCGTCAACCTGAGCGAAGCCAAACTGAACGGGGTAAATTTGGAAGGCTCGAACTTGTTAGCCGCCAATCTCAGCGGGGCTCAGTTGCGGGGCGTCCAGTTGATGGGAGCAGATTTAACCAGGGCAAATCTGGTGGGAGTTTCTTTGGTGCAGGCAAACCTCGATTGGGCGAGGCTGTGCTATGCAGACTTGAGTGAAGCCGACTTGAGGGGGGCAACATTCACGGGAACCAACTTTGAGGGTACTCAGTTAGCCGGATCAACAATGCCCCCATCTTTGAGCAATGATGTCTACTTAACTGCAGCACGTGGTGTCGCAGCTTAGGGAACGCCAAAAATTAATTTCTCATCCGAGTGGACGGCTCTCGCATTAGTTTAACTTTTGATGCAGACATCATTACTTTTGTGAGAGTGTTGCACCGGCAAGAAATTTACTGATATTTGCGAGAGTTTGTAGCATCACAATTGAGCTCACCCGATTAATTTCGCGACTCGCAAAGCAGAGGTAATCGCTCCTTCGTGCAAACCATCCCCCAAATAAGCTCCCGCATGATAAGTGTTGTTCTCGCCATTAGTCTCTATAACTTCATCTCGATATCGAAAAGACTCGACAGTGTATAGCGGCGTGTGATGTTTCTGAATGTGAATAATGTGCTTTTGCGCGATAGACTCCTCCAATTGAAAAGCTAAACTGTACTCTCGTGGCGATGAGATGCCGCAAAGCTGATTCAAGCTCGCATTATATCCCCATCCCTTGTCCGTCTCGAAAAAATCAAATTCTGATAACTTGCGGATACCGTAGCGATCGTACATTGATGTATCCGAATGCAGTACAGTGGTTGCATAATTGGCTTTCCACGCCGAAAACCGCTTCTTTTCCGCATCCGTAGGATCAGACAACAGCCTCATAACTTGGTCGGGCGGCATCGCAAAAACCACCTTATCAAATTCCTGGATTTCCCCATCAGAAAGCACAATTTTTACCGCATCCGCACTTCTAAAAATATTGGCAATCTCCACATTTAGCCGTATATCGCCCTTAAATCGCTCCAAAATCTTTTCAATGTAAGAATACACCCCGCCTTTAATCCTCACCCAGTTGACCGAGGCATATTCGCGCAAAACAGGCATCGCTAATTCTGCCGGGAAATTGTCGAGCAATTCAAACGGTATCGAGTAGCTGTACATCGTCAGCAACTTCAGCCAATAATTGCGGACGCACGAGCTTTTCAAAGACTCAGAAAGCGGCACATCGTAGAAATCGTGCTGTTGGGCAAACCGCATTTTTAAAATAAACCCAGCCGAACGAGCGTAGAGACTATCAAGTCGCAAATACTCGATCAGGCGTTGGATTCCGGTGAAATTCTTTTGGATAGATACCGCAGACAAAAAGTGGGTGCCATCTTTAAAAAATAGCGCGGAACCAATCTTCACAGGTTCTAATTCAACGCCTAGTTCCTGCATAAAAGCCACGAAATTGTAAAAGACCGTCGGAAATTCCAGCACCCCATTTTCTAATATTTCATTGCACTCCGATTGATTGGGTACAACATTTTTGTTCAGTGTCCGAATGTGTCCGCCTAAAATTGGCTGCTTTTCCAACACAGTGACGTGATGCCCCTGTTTATCGAGCCAGTAGGCTGCTGCCATACCACTGGCTCCGCCCCCAACAATTGCAATTCTCATAGTTCACTCCTAGATTGATAGAAGGAAGTTCGGCAACGAGCACTGTACAAGATGTAACGGATGTCAGGAAGAAGGAAGATGGAAGATGGAAGAAGAAGAAATTCTCGTTTCCAGGTTCTACCTGGAAACGCATTTCAGTCTTGCTGTGCCTCGTCATTTTTAAGAGGAGGCAGAGCCTCCAGAAATTCATTCGTTGGCAGAGCCAAGGAACGAGATAATGAGAGCAGAAACGAGAGATTTTTAAGAGGAGGCAGAGTAAGAGTGAAATTTATTCCTTGGCAAAGCCAAGGAACGAGAGAAACAGGAAAATAACCAATTGCTAATTTTCCTTAGCCTAAAATCGCATCGCCGGATAAACGTTGATAAAGCAGCGCCCCCGTCCAAAATGTCGGCGCAAAGCCTGGATAGCCCGAGGAGGCGTTGCAGAAATAGAAATTGTTGAGGGATGTTTCATGATTTAGTCGATCGACTCCCATGTTGCGCGGCGTCAGGCTGGAACCGTAGGAATTACCGTTAGGACACCAACAGAAGCGCTCGTTAGTCGTCGGACTTCCGGTAATATGAAAGACCATGTGTTTGCGGAAATTCCGAACATAGTGTTTTTCAACTACATCTAAAATTGAGTCCAGAATCTCTTGTTTCTTCTCTCTGTAAGCTTTGCGATCGCTCTCCCAAAGCTGTTTAAAATAGCTGTAATTAGCAACAGTCAGAAATTCGACAATTTGACAATCTTCTGGACAATCCCGGCGCGCTTCCGTCAGTAAAGTTGGCGTTGTAATTGCAAAGCTCGGACGAGAAAAATCATTTTGCTCATACATTTGAGCAAAAGCTTCATTTAGATCCAAGTGTTCCGAATGAAACGTATTCCACTTGCCAAATCCATAGTCTCGGAGATCGATATCTTTGACAACGCAGTACACCATGTAGTTAGATGCAGAATACTCATAGTTAAGTTTCCGCCGCACTGTTTTAGAGAAAAGTTCCTCTCCAATCATCTTGGCCGCTCTTTTCGGGTCAAGGTTGCAAATCACCGTGTCACCCGTGAATTCATGGGTTTGATGCGTGGTCAAATCCATCGCTTCAACTCCAGTTACTGTTCTATCTTTCACCCTAAAATTTGTAACTTCATGGTTTAGTAGAACTTTCCCACCGTTCGATTCAATGACTTTAACTAAAGAATTGATGACATCTTCAAAATGCTGCGTCGGGTAAAATGCACCTTCTTGATAGCCTCTAAACAAGGCAATCCAAGCATAGAAAGAAAGCTGATTTGGAGGCAGCAAAAAGTCCGGCCATTGCAGGGCTAATAAGGTTTGGGCGGCTTGCGGGAGTTGGAACTTGTCGAAAACGTCCTGAAGTGTACTATTTAGGTGTTGGACGGCACAGAATACGTCACCGAAATTTTTGAGCAATTCAATTGGTTTGACCGGAGGAGCGAGTTTTCTGAGTCCTTCGCCGGTTTTCTCGACTTCGTTGACGAATTGGCGAATTCTCTCGCCCGCTTCGGGAAACAGCGCCGACAATCGCCGGATCAGTTCCTCTGGTTCCGAGGGAATATCCAGCGCATACCCAGGCATTCTCATGTGGTCGTAGCCATTCGGATCGTACCGTTCAAAGGTGACATCTCGATCGAGACCGAGTTTTTTGAGAACTCGATTGACTGTATGTCCTTCGCCGCAGTCCCAAACGTAGTGGAATTGGGCATTAAACGTGTATTGGTTGGCCATCGTAAAGGTGTGACCAAAGCCTCCGGGATGCTCGTGAGCTTCGAGGATGTGTACGGTTTTGCCGGAGTTTGCCATCAAAGCTCCGAAAACCAGTGCTGATAAACCACTGCCGACGATGAGGTAATCTGTTTTCATGGTAAATTTCCTCGATCGATTGAATGGGGCGATCGTTGTCTATTTAAACTAACTATCAATTCTGAGAATATTCTGAAGTCCAGCAACAATTTTTTGAGGCGCGCTGGTTTAAGGATTGTATTAAAGTCTGAGTGCGGTTGCGGTTAAGCTTAATTAACCTGTTGTGGATAGAACTTATAGCTGCGGAGGCGGACTGGAAAGCCCGCCCCACAAGGGAAAAAATCGGGTTTATACTTTTGTTCTTAGTCTTAAGGTAGAGGAGCCTACCTAATTAGGACGATTTTAATTAGAGGCGCCCTCGCTTATTTGTGGGGCACAATCACATCAAAAAAAGCATCTTCCAAATCATAACCAAACATCTGCGACATCGCCATCAACTTCGATTTACTGGGAATTCCCTGCTGATGCAACCAATCAGTCAACACAAAAATTTTGTTCATCAAAAACATTTCCAAAGCTTCAGGATTGTACTGAATACCTTGGGTGCGGTGGAACTGGTGTGGCACCAACATCGCGGCATAGCGCGCCAATTCTCCCGCTTTCCAATCCAGCAAAAATGGCAGCCAAGGGTAACAAGCATCCAAGCGAATAAACCACAGCCGTACTTCGGGAATTTCCGAAATTTCTCGCGGATCTAACTCTTCGCGCGGATACTCAATTTCAAATTGTAGCTGTTGTTCGTTTTGGGCGATCGCTCCTTCGGCCAGCCACTTTTCAATCACAGTCCGCACCGGAGACAAATCTAAACTGTTTATGCGATCGGCATCTATCGCTATCATAATACTCATAAAATTTCAACCTTATAGCGTTAAGTTTTCTCTATAATACCACCAATCACCAATCACCAATTATATCAAATCTATTAAATCCCGTATACTATAAATGTTGCAGGCATTCGCAAAATATCTTGAAAGACATCTGCGTTACTACCCATTAACCTGTGGTTTCAATCTTCGAGCAAAGATTTATGTAATCGTTCCTATTGCTCGTTGCCGAACTCTCACCCATTTTTCCCAAACTTGCTATCTTGCAAAGAATTGCCAATCCCCTGGATAATTCCCCGCCCGATCAAACCAATTCCCCGCCCTATAACCTGAGTCAAAACGTAAACAACGCCAGCACCCAACAGCGAGATAACCGCGCGAACTCTAGGTGCGATCGCATCCCTGGTTTCCAGCAGCAAAGTCAAGGCTAACTGCCACCCATAAAGCTGTGCTAACTCTAGATTTCTAGGAGCATAAATAGAAATTCTCTTAATTCCAGAATCGCCCAAAACAAACAGCCAAAACCTGCTTTCAAAAATAGCTTTCGGTTCCACAAAATATCTATCCCAGCTATATCTCCACGACAAATCATTCCGAAATCTCTCAATTTCTCGCGTCGAAATCAACTTACCATCGTAAAAAATTTGCTTAATTTCTTCAAGATTTGCCAAATTATTTAGTAGAGGCTGTACCACCCCGCTAGCAACTTGTATGGCCAAATTTTCTAACAAAGCTTCAGCTCGCTGCATCGCTTCCGGGCTGCCAGCAACACAAGAAATATTGTCAACTTTTAGAGGAACTTCAAATAGCAAATGTGCAAAAAAATCAACTGTCATCGGTATTTTGTCAAGGATTTCTGCTGCAACTACATCAGCATCTGCCAGCAGCATAGGCACAACTTCTATGCCGCTGCCTGCCAAGAAATAAGCAGCACTTCCCTCTTGGTTTTCTTCGAGTTTGAAGCTTGCTTGACTGCCATCAAAAACCAAATTTTCTTTCGTTTGTAGTGTATAGTATCTGCCAAAAAAATCTATGATTGTAGCCTCCCACAAATTCCGTAAAATAGCAGGCATTTTTGACAACAATTGAGTTTGCTGCACTTGCGAAAAGCGCAATTCTTCCAGCAAATCCTTTAACTTCCGCAGAATGGAAGTCATCAATTCACGCTTTTTGGGCGATCGCAAAATATCGATTTCCAAAGGCAAGCCAGTCAAATTCACCAAATCAAACTGCAATTTAGCTGCAGCCGAGTCAAACAAGCTACCTTGCCAATTAGTTCCAACCACCAAAGATTCACCCGAAACTTGGGAATTTGCTAATTGCGATTGAGAATTATTTAACAAATTCTCGCCTCTAATTTCTGCTTTCTCTCCTCCGCCTTCTCCCCTTTGCTTTCTGCCGAATACCTTCTCTTCTTTTCCTTCAAATAATAACTGACTGACAATCCAGCGAGCTGCCAGCAATTCTCGGCGGCGCCCGCTGAGTACAAGCCCATCTAAAATAGAGGGTAAATCTGTCGGATCTGCCGCTTTAATCTCTTGCAAATCAGCTTGGACAACCGCCAAAGTTGCATCTATTTCCCGTAGTCCAGAATGACAAAAATAAGCCAGCATTTTTTTGTGTACTGGCGTATCAACTGTCGGATTATCGGCATTTTTATCTGCAATTGCTGCGGAGTTTTCTACTGTTTGAACAACCGCTGCATTTAGTTCTATTTCCGGGTTAGTGCCCGCATCCGTCGCCCAATAAGTGCAGCCAGATGCCACCGCGCGAATAGCTTCGATTGTCAAGGAAATATCTCTACCTTTAGGACAATAGCCATTCGCGCCCGCCGCCTGTACCTGGGCCAACAGCTCCGGTGTCAGCGGCCCGCCTAGCAGCAACAGGGGCAGGTTGGGGTACAAACTTTTGAGTTCGCGACAAAAGGCCAGCGCCTCTGTTTGGCCCGATCGCGAATTTAGGATCTCCACAGCCAAAATTACCAAATCTGCGGGCTTCTTGGCTGCTCCAGAGCCGATCGAGCGAGCTTCTAAAACCCGCAAAACCTCGGTTTCCGTTGAAACCTCTGCGACAACTTGCAAGTCTGGATACTGCTCGCAAGCGACTCGCAGCCCCAGCCGGAAAATAGGGTCGCCATCGATCGTCAGCACTTGGAAATTACTCACTTGATTTTAGATTGGAGATTTTAGAGCTCGATCGCGCGAAAACCCAATTATTCGGGGATCAAATTAGCATCAGGAGGCCCAGCCGATTCAGGAATCGAGGGCGGCGCGGGTTCCGGAGCCGGAGCCGGAGGAGCAGGTTCCGGAGCCGGAGCCGGAGCCTCTTCTCTCGCGGGTGGATAGTAAGGTTCCGCTTCCCTTGCGGGGGGATTGTAAGGTTCCGGTTCCGGTTCCCTTGCGGGCGGATAGTAAGGTTCCGGTTCCCTTGCGGGGGGATTGTAAGGTTCCGGTTCGGGAGCCGGGGCCTCTTGGCTCGCGGGGGGATAGTAAGGCTCGGGAGCCGGAGCCTTCTCGGGAGGAGGCGCGTATTCCTCTTGTCGGGGAGGAGGCGCGTACTCCTCCTGTTGCGGAGCCGGCGCGTACTCCTGTTGCGGAGCCGGCGCGTAATCGCGAGCGGGTTCCGGCGGCGGTGCACTGTTAGCTCTGAGTTCAGCACTCCAGCGCCCGATCGCACCTGCCGCCTCTGAATACAGGGCCCTACCGTAACCGATTTGGGAAGCCGTCTCGATCGCCGCTCCTAGACTGCCTTGAGATGCCAATTCCGCAGCTCGATCGAGAATCGGTCTGTCTTGAGCAACTTGCAGTTCGCTCACCCACTGATAGACATTATCCTGAGCTTTCGCATACAAAGTCCTACCGCTCTTAATTGCCGAAGCTTTTTCAATAGCAGCACTAAGTTTTCCTTGCTTCGCCAGGGCGATTGCTTCATCCAAAAAAGGCTGATCTTGAATAACTTCTATGCGTTTCGTCCACTGAGCCAATAGAGTTTGCGCCTCTATCCTGCGGGGGCGGTTTTGAGCGATCAGGAGTAGCTGAGCCATGCCGCCCTTGAGTCCTTCAACCGTTTGCGGTTCTGCCAACTGCTTCGCCAGAGTCAGAAAAGATTGGTCTTCGATCCGCTGAATTTCCCGACGCCAAGCAGCCACCAAAGTTTGAGCGTGAACCCGCCGTGGCTGCTTAATTCCGATCGTTTGCGCTTGCTCGATCGCGAGTGCAAACGTTCCTATCTGACCTACACTAGCGATCGTGCTCGCCACTTGCAGACGCAGCAAATCTTGAAACTGCACCTGCAAATTTTCAATTTGAACTTGAGCTTGCTTGTAAAGAGGGCGACCCGGAGCAATTTGGCTAGCAGCCCCCTGCCCTTCCAGCAAGCTAAAAATGTGTTGCGGCAGCGGAGTTGATATCGACTGGTTCCATGTCACTGCCTGAGCTCTACCCAACTGCATCAAATCTTGAGCTTCCGCAAACAGCGGCGAATCCTGCGGCACCACTGAAGCAGCCTCGATCGCCCCCGGCAGGTCTTTCGCCCCTAACCGCTTAGTAGCCATTGCCAGCAAAGTCCGACTCCAGCCCTCAATTTCCTTCTCAGCTTTAGCGCGGGCAAAAAGCTGCGAGTCTATTTTACGAGCCAGGACGATCGCCTCAGCGAACTTTTGCGGAGTTCCGTCCTTCGCCAAATCTCTAGCCTCTTGCAAGCGCTGCCAGCCGTTTCTTTCCAAAGAAATCTGCTGGATCAGCTCGTTGTAACGCTTCTGACTCCAGAAAATATTTTCCAGCTTAAATAGAGCTTGAGCATAATCCCAGGCTTTCCTTAAATCCTCACTTTTCAAAGCTGCTAGGGCTGTATCGTAGAGTTTTTGGCCCTCCTGCCAATTTTTTTCCCAAGCAGTAACCGCCTCCTGTACCTCTGGGTAAGACGGACTGGTTTTCGGAATTTTCGCCACAATCTCCAGAGCACCCTTCAAATCGCCCCTCTCTATTTTTGCCCTGGCAAATCCTAGAATGGCTTTCGACCATTCCCCTATCAAATGTTGACCCTGCGAGTATAGCGGATGTTCTTTCGGCCAAGCCTGCACCAGTGCCATTGCCGATTCTAGCTGTTCTAGCTTGCCCGACTTAGCAGCTTGCTGAGCGCAGTAAAGTCGCTCTCCGTCCGCCGCCAGCGGCGACAGTTGCTGGCAATTCGGCGGTGGCGGCATCGTCAGCAACCACAGAAATGCAGCGGCACCGGTCACTCCAAATCCCACCAGGAGACTCAGCCAGATAAGCTGCCACTGCCAAAAAGTTCTTTTTCCCTCGGTCGGCAGCGCCGTTACTGAGGAACTCGCATCGCCTGTCGCCTCTGCACTGAACTGTGCCGTCGGTTTAGGGGATGGGTTGTATTGCGGTGGTGTGTGGAATTGGTCAGATTGTCGTCTCGCCATTACTTCAGCCTGTCCTGTAATGCGCACTAGAATGCGACACTCCCACATCAAATCTATAGATTATGATGTCGGCTTCTGACTCCTGTTAAGGAGATCGAGAACTTCCTTCAAGGTACTGGCCATCTTTCCCTCTACGGCGTTTTATAGTGAGGTTCGTGTCCAGCCCCACTGTTTGCTTCCGAGTATTTTAGGCTCTCGAAGCACGTAAATCATATCAGTTATCACACATTTATTGACAGATCCCGGGGCCGTTTAGCAGAAAAAACAGTGTAAAGCCCCGTCAGTCCATCAATTTTAGATTTTAGATTTTAGATTTTAGATTTCACTCTGCAGATCAAGTAGGGGAGGGATTAAACTAAGGTCTAATATTAAATCCGGATCAGAAATCCCTTTATCAGACTCAGCGGTTGAAACCAATCCAAAACAAACTATCCTCCACTCCAAGCGGATTAAAAAATAAAGGGGGCAGTAAAGCCGGATTTGCTCTACACTTTGAGCTGTAGCGACTAGAACTAATTTTTTTGGTTTAATCGTAAATTTTATTCCCGATCGCCAAACTTGCCGATCGAGTTTCCTTTTGCTCTTTTCCTTTTTTCTCCTGTGTCCTATTCCGGCGGGAGACGGCAAAAAAACCGATCGAGCCCAGCTAAATACTTAAATCATTTTATACGACCGACCGGCCGAGCACAAAGATCGGTTTTGCTTCCAACAGCCGCGGCTTTATCCGTTACGAAGCCTTTGGCGTATCGCTGACATTCGATGGCGTGGCGGACTCGGCCGATCGATATCCGTAGAAATCTATCCGGTAGTCTACAATTCTGACACCCGTTTGCTGTTGGATTTGCTCGATCAAGTCGATCGGCAATTCCACATGAACGTCTAGAATCTGAGCCGTATCAATACAATTGACGTGAGAGTGAGAGTCGCTGACATTGCCGTACAAACGTCCCTCCGAGCGTTCTATGCACTCAATAATCCCTTCTCTCGACAAAGCTTCTAGATTTTGATAGACAGAAGTATGACCGATCGAATGCGCTTTTTGGTTGAGGCGATCGTAAATTTCGCGAGCGGAGAGGTGTTCTTTTGCCTCCCACAAAAGTTCTAGAATAAATCGACGCTGGCGGCTCAAGCGCATTCCCATCGCCTGACAGCGGTTTAAAGCATCTTCTAATGAACGAATTGGTTTCACAGCTACCGCCTTATAAAGCCTGCTCGATTTTTAATTCTGGTACAATATTGCACGCCTACATATCCACTAATTCTAACGCAGGCTTGCCCAACAGTAGAAGGTAGAGGGCAAAAAATTCGAATGAGTGAATTTTTTCGAGTTGCTGCTCAACGAGCGGCTGTCAGCACCCACCAGAAAATTATCCGCCTCACAAATATTGCTTTGACTCTATCTTCTACTGCAACACCTCCTAGTTCGAGGATTTGATGGCGTTAACCAGTAACTTGGCAATTTCCGAGAGTTGCTTTTTGTTGAAAGTTTTGAGCAAAAGCTTGACTACCGCCTTCGGTTCGGCTGGAAGTGCTACTTGCTTCGACGCTGCGGCTGGGGCCGCTGGGGCGCTTGCCTCTGCTGGTTTTGGGCTTGCTGCCAAAAGTAGCAAATTTTTACTCGGAACGATCGTCTTGACTTTCCCCACTTGTACTAAATCGCCAGCTTCCTTGAGTTCTTTGATAATCAGCGGAGCTAAGACTTTATAAGAGTTTTTGGGATTAACGATCGCTGCTCTAGCGGTTTTTACTAAATTTTGCCAAGTCTCAATTTTACCTCCCAACTTATAGAGGCGAACGCACACAGCCGTCAACTCAGAGCGACTAGCAGCCGATTCTTTCTGCTTGAACACCTGCAACATTTCTTTGAGTAAAGTCATCACTTCAACAGCAAAATTCGCCGGCACAGCGCCCGCTGTTGAAGCTGCGGGGGTAGCAGACCCAGCAGCCTGCACTTTGCCCGACGCCAATTTATCGAGGTGAGTTTCCAGTTGAGCAAAAACAGGCATCACCTGCTGCACGAGTTTTTCTCCCTCCTCATTCCTCAAGCCGAAAGGCCCCTCCAGTCGCCCCAGCAAGTCCTTAAGCGTATCAACTCCCTTTAAAAATAGGGATTCTGCCGTTTGGTCAACTTGCTTGACGGGCCCGTCCTTGAGCACCTTAAAACAATCTTCCAAGCGGTGAGCGGTTGTTTTAATACTATCTAAGCCCAGCATAGCCGCCCCTCCTTTCACGGAATGGGCGGCTCGAAACATCTCTTGGACGCTTTCGGGGTCTTTCATCGTGGACTTTAAATCCACTAAACCATTTTCTAGAGTATCGAGGTGCTCCTTAGCCTCCTCTATAAACAAACGCATAATTCGGTCTTGCTGATCTGACACGACAGTCCTCCTAACAATCTGTGCACCCTCCAGAAAGCACCCTCTTCGCGGGATAAAACGCGACTCCTGCCCAGAGTCGGAAGCTCCCATGCAAAACATTCTAGCCTGCCTCAGCTAGCAGACTCAAAATACTGGTGTCAGGGCAATCTTAGCTCTAAAACTGGTGCGGTGGAGATTGAGCCTAGAGTTCTGAGGGAGTATCTGGAGCGACTTCAATACCCATTCCTTGTTTCATCATCTGCTGAGCCGTAATCAAGTCGCTTAACTCCTTGACTTCGACGCCGATGTCTTGGCAAGCCTTTTTCAGTTCCCGCTCGAAGGTGTTGAGGTCGTCTCCGTAGCCGCAAAGCTTCGCGGCTGTGGCGATTCCTTGTTGGGCGTTAGCTTTGGCGCAGTCGATCAATTCAATGCCTTTGAGGGGTTGGGAGGATGCCATAATTTCAAGCCACAATTTATCTTTTCTCCCACTGTACCTAGAACGTTGAGGTCGATCGATCTATCGAAAGGCATGAAAAATCCTATCTGTACTGAGTGTTACCAATTCATACCTATTTTTTGGGAGTTCCTGCGAAGATGGCAGTAGTTGAGATTTTCTAACCCTTACTGTGCGTAAATTACACTAGATTACTGTGAAAAATGTTTCCCAATCTAAAATGCACTGGGTCTGGAGCGTCCGGCACCGCCTGTTTGTGTCTGTTCTCTTTGCTATGGCAGTTGCTGTGTTGCTGCCACCTGACTATCTCCCCCTGACTCGGACGCTGTGCATTTGGAACGCGGGCGCGGTCAGTTTTCTGATTTTGACTTGGATGCTGATGCTGCAAGGCACTCCCGAAATGATGCGCCACCACGCTCAGCAGTTGGATGCCGGCCGCTTAACAATCTTAAGTACGATCGTGGCAGCGGCTTTTGCTAGCTTGTTAGCCATCTTCTTCCTGCTGCGCGATACCAAAGGCCTGTCGCCGAATTTGCTATTTCTGCACTTGGGGCTTTCTGTCCTCACAATTGTTGGGTCTTGGATGCAGGTGCACACTATCTTCACCATGCACTATGCCCGCAGCTACTACAAAAACCGCAGCAAGCAGCACGACAGTTACTTACAGGCGGAGGGTTTGGATTTTCCGGGCGACGAGGAACCTGACTACAAAGATTTTTTATATTTCTCCTTTGGTATTGGGATGACTTGCCAAGTTGCAGACGTGCAGATCACTTCTCGTTCCACGAGGTATCTCGTGCTTTTTCACAGCGTGCTGTCGTTCTTTTTTAACACTGCTATTCTGGCTATGAGTGTCAATATTATTGCTGGATTGAGTTGAGATGATTCTGTCGCAGATGCTGGGATTTTTTTTAAATGGGCGATCGAGCTTGTTTTAGGGCGCTGCTTATTGCCCGAATTCCAGTGTTAGACGCAAGAAAGTCAGGCTAATCACCAAATTTTGCATAACTCAATAGAAAATTTTAGTTTTCAGGAGCGAGTTAGCGCGAGGTTAGAGATAAAAATAAGCTAAAAACAGCTTGGTGTAATACTCTGAGGATACCTATGAAAGCCCTACAGATTCTCTGTAAATCTAAAGTTATCTACTAACTGCTCAAGAAACCTCTCATGACTAAAAGCATACGACTCTTGAACTAGAGATTTGTTCTTCAGTTTAATTGTTTGCTCAATTCTGATCAGAGAATTGAAATAGTAATTATGAAGATAATCTTCTTGAATATAACCCAATAAATCTTCTGCCTTTAATTGGTCTTCCTTCCATAGTTTAAATTTGATAATGCTCTTTTTACCTGCATCTGGGTCATAAATATTATATGCATTAAGTAGAATTTCTCCTTTAGAGATGATGTAACAAAGCTCCCGGATTGGTCTGACGCTATGCCCTTGTTCACGTAAACCTGAAAACATTCGATTTCCCATGACAATACATGAACATAATTGGGATGGCAAAAAATTAGGCTGTGTTTTAATCTTCTTTGCTAAATACGTTCTGAAATGTTCTTGCTGCCATAAATCTTGGAAGCGAGTCAATTGAGTTGCGGCTTTCTGAATGCAATCATAAGTGGTTCTCAATTCAAATACATTACAAGGATGCAAGGAGTTTTTGCATTCAAATATAAATAGGCAATTATCTACAACAGCTAAGACATCTACCTCGCCTTGAGTCCCCTCAAAAGAATATTTTAAATTGGTTGCAAATATTGATGATACTGGTTTTAAGCATCTCTCCATCTCCAGAACAAGTGGATCTGCAGATGATTCTGAATCAAATCTAAAATTAATTGATTGAAGAATGTTTCTACAAAGATCAGAGTTAGTTAAAATTCCCAGAGGTAAAAGTATCCAATCTTCAACATTAATAAATGGGTGCGTTTGTAAATCAAATCTCTTCTTGTCTAATCTCCAAGTAAATAACTCAAAAATTTCTTTTGCCTTTTGTTCTCCCAAAAAACTAGCCAATAAATCTTTGAGTTCATTGGCTTGTAAAACAGGCATAGATCGCCAAAATAACTTAGACTTAAAGAGATTTTTAGAGTCTATATACTCCGTAAGAACGAATAACATAAATGCAAATAACCGTTGTACTTTAATGATATCGAATAATGATAAACTTTGGGAAACTGGGATTTCATTTACTTTTTTATAGTCAATAAATAAATTAGTTTCAAGTTGTTTGAGAATAATCTCCTCTTCTACAAAAAGACTGTTACTGTCCAAAAACTTACTTAAAATTTGAGGGTGAAATTGCATGACAATGCGTTTTAAAGGACTGTCTATAATCTTAAATGTAGAGTCTTTAAACTTTTGATAATACGCCTTTGAAAATTCCAATATAGAGGGGGATTTTTCTGTTATTTCTGATAATTCTGACAGAGAATCAAACGAGTTAGCAATTTCTTGCATAGATTGTCTTGTGTAGCCGAGACAACGGCTCATCTCGAACTTTGGGTCAGGTGCTTTTAAAATAATTTTTGCATCATTTTGTATAGCTGTATAACCAAAACTATCTACAAGCACTTCAGACTCTTGAAAAAAAATTAATTTGTTAAAATCCTCTAATTTGTCAAGGTAATATTTATCGTTTAAGCGTTTTTCATTGACTTTATTAATATTTGATTTATCTATAACCTTTTTGTCATGGCTATGATAAAGATATAAAGAAAAGGCTGAAGCTAGCTCTTCCTTACATACAGAGTAGCGATTAGCGCGGTCTTGTTGAAGACCATCAACTGGCCAGAACAATGAATCAACTTCTTGAGGATCATCAAGTGGCCAGAAGAATGAATCAACTGCAACTAGGTAACTTTTAATCTCAAGATAATCAACCTCTTTAAGTAAAACCTTAAATAAGGTTTGAATATTTCTTGAGATGGAAAGAAGCGATTTTATAGATTTAAAGTAAATTTGGCTATCCTGGCTGATGTTTATTTTCCCAGTTTCATTTATCAAAGAATTAAGTATCTGAGATTGGTAATCATAGTTTGAGCATCGAAGTACACCAAATTTTCGTAGTTGACCTACAAATTCCGCCTCACTTTGTTGTAATCCCGCTCGAAATAAGTTTAAGGCTAGCTTTTGATCTCTGTCTGAGATGGCTTGCTTTAAATCCTGTGCAATTTGCTTTATATTTTTCATTAATTAACTGGTAGGGTGGGAGCAACAAAGCTATCATTGATAGTCTTCTAGTGGACTTCAAAAATTGCTGAAAGATTCCTCAAGACATACCATTACATGGCAATGAAATCCGCTCTCTAAAAAAACGCTAAAACCGCATTTTCAGGGGTTATTTTTCAGCGGTTATGATGCGGCAGTCGTAACGACTACCCCTAGGCTTTGCCTAATAAATTTATAACTTTAGGGCATTCCAACGTCAAGACACCGACAATGAATTGAGCTATCTAGGTGATGGGAAGGAATTTTTAATGCTGATTTTCCCACCCAAAGCCGATCACCCTCGATCCCGCGACACTACAGCAAACGGGCGATCGCACGCCCCCGTTCTGCCAATCTCAAAATTTCCTGACATTTTTGTTGCTAAAACGAAGTCATTACGAGTATGATTTAATAAGAAGCAAAACAGACCAACGCCATGAGGATCGAAGAAATACCCCTCAACCAGATTCGCCGCCCCCTGCCGCGAGTCAACGACCAAACCAAAGTCGCCACCCTCATGGAATCAATCCGCGAGGTAGGTTTAAACGAACCCATCGACGTGCTAGAAGTAGATGGTCAGTATTACGGATTTTCGGGCTGCCATCGGTACGAAGCTTGCCAGCGTCTCGGTTTAGAAACTATCCGCTGTAAAGTACGCCGAGCTACCCGTGCGGTGTTGCAGATGCACCTAGCCTGAGCCTTTCAACAGAAATTCACGACAGGCAAATATTCTCTTGCCCACACCTTTCTAAGATATTCGATCGACAATCACTAATAACAAGGTAAAAACCTATGACTACCAACAACCACAAACAACATCTTTACCCGACCCGCATTGATATGTCAGCCGCCACCCGCTCTCAAGTAGTCGGGCTGCTCAACGCCACGCTGGCAACGACTCTGGACTTAAAAACTCAAGTCAAGCAAGCTCACTGGAACGTTAAAGGCATGGATTTCTACCAGTTGCACTTGCTGTTTGACGAAATGGCAACAGAACTCGAAGAATACATCGATTTGGTTGCCGAACGGGTCACAGCTTTGGGCGGTTTGGCTGTGGGAACAGCCCGCAGTGCGGCTGCTGATTCGATTTTGCCAGAATTTCCTTTCGACATTTTAGACGGCAAAGAATACGTGACGGCTTTGGCCGATCGCTACGCACCCTACGCCAAACACCTGCGAGTCGCCATCGACAAAACTGGCGAACTCGGCGATGCTGATACAGCGGATCTGTACACCGAAATTTCGCGGGCAATTGACAAGCGTTTGTGGTTCCTAGAAGCGCATTTGCAAAGTTCTGCGACAACTGCAACAGTCGCCGCCGAAAAAGTAGCAGTCAAATAGCCACAAAAAAAGTTGTGGGGTGGGCGCCCGAGCCCGCCCCACAGATGTATTTCCTTAAGGCTCGTGACAGTTTACGATCGAGAATATGTCCATTTATTAATTTGGATGAGTTTTTCGTGACTGCCAATATTCCAGATTATGCTCCTCAAATGCAACGCCTGATGGAACAGGCGGGGCTTTCGAGCGATCGAGAACTCAGCCAAAAAGCAGGAGTTTCCGAGATCCAGCTAAGTCGCCTGCGTCGCGGCTTAGCTTTGCAAACCCGAGCCGACATCCTGCTCAAAATCAGTCAAGCTTTGCAAATTTCCTTAACCGAACTGCTCGCAACCTTGGCGCCAAACTATGTAGAGTTAGAAAAGGCACTACCGACAGCCGTAGAACAAGAATATCAGCGCTTGCAAGCTTCGATCGAACAGCAGCGAGAATCTTTAATGCAGGAATTCCAGCTATCTAGCGTGCAAATTTTAGAATCTTGGATGTTGCAGTGGCCGACTGCAGCGAGCAAAGCTCAGGAAAATCACAACTTGCGGGCTCAGAAACTACTGCCCTTGCTGCGGCCCGTCGAGCAGTTATTGGAGCATTGGGGAGTGGAGTCGATCGCCCCAGTCGGAGCCCAGATTCCCTACAACCCTGAACAACACCTGCTCATGGAAGGAACAGGCGAACCCGGAGAACCCGTCAAAGTCCGCTACACAGGGTACAGACAAGGCGACAAACTCCTCTACCGGGCCAAAGTTAGCCGAGTTTGATTAATACCAGAAGGGCATTCGGCAGAACAAAGATTGTCCCTATCTCCAAATTTACTCCCGGCGAAGCGCTGCGACTCCGATCGGCGTTAGGATCCGCGACGAGCACCATCTTTTGGACTCAAAACTCTTCTCCCGCTCTCAGGCTCTGGCGCTTTCCCCTCTCTTATTTGGATCGGAGTCCATCTCGCAGCTATACTAGCCTAGTCTGGCTAGAAATTCTGACATTCCCACTGCAAAATATGAGTCCTGTAGTTAAAATTATTCAGCCCTCTGGCATTTTAGACGGCACCAAGGCAAGTCAATTCCGCCAAGAGATTAGCGACCTAGTGGAAGCGGGAGCCGATGTGGTATTGATAGACTTCACTGATGTGACATTTATGGATAGTTCTGGTTTAGGCGCTTTAGTCTTGGCGCTCAAAACAGTCCGGGCCGCTGGGAGTCAATTAGTTGTCTGTTCTATCAACGAGCAAATCCGCATCTTATTTGAACTCACCAGCATGGATCGAGTTTTCGAGATATTTCAGACCCGCGATGCTTTTAATAGCAAAATTCTCTCAACTAGCTAAATCTTTGGAATGCTGCCTTCTTGCTATTTGGTCGCAGATGCAATGCAAGAAGTCAGCTAGCCAAAGTTTACCTTGAGTAAAGACCAATCATCATCAAAAACTGCTTTAGCGTTCAACTTTTGAATGTAGTTCAAAACCAGCTCTAACTGGTCGGCACTTGCACCGTTGTAAGCTGCTAACAAATCTACGAAAGGGTCAAGCCCCCAGATATTGCCGTCAGGTTGGTGGATCTCGTATACCCCGTCGCTAAAGATGTAGAGAGTGCTCAAATCCTCGACATCGCAGCAATTATCGACATAGGGGGCGTCGGGGAACATCCCGACCGGCATTCCGGGGGTTTTTAATCGCTGGATTTTAGCGGTGCTCGCAGGGGACTGGGAAATTAACACGGCCGGTGGATGGCCGGCGCTAGCATAAACTAGCTGGCGAGAAATGCGGTTGTAAACGCCGTACCAGATGGTGAAATACTTGTCATTTTGGTAGCTCATCTGGAAGGTGGTGTTGAGGGCGCGCAAAACGTCGCTAGGTTTGTAATAGTCTATGTTGGGGAGCGTGCGCGATCGCAGCAAATTCAGCACGGCCACCGAAGGTAGCGCCGCCCGCAAACCGTGACCGGCTACGTCGAGCAAGTAAATCGCCAAATAATCGGCATCTAGCCAGTTGTAGTCGAAGCAATCTCCCCCCAACTGCCGGGAGGGAATGAATTTTGCTTCGATGCTGAAAGGTTCCGTCATAGGATCTGGCAGCAGCGATTGCACGTACTCGGCCGCCTCGGCTAACTCTGCTTCCAGACTTTGCTTGGCTATTTTCAAATCTCGGCTGAGTTGGTGCAGCCTCAATCCCGCGCGTACTCTTGCCTGTAACTCGTTGAGTTCGATCGGCTTCGAGATAAAATCGTCGGCACCGGCGTCGAGACCTTTGACTCGATCGGCGATCGAACCCAAAGAAGTCAACAAAAAGAATTGTGTAGTTGACAGATCCGGATCTGCCTTAACTCGACGGCAGACATCTATGCCGGTCAAGCGCGGCATGATCCAATCGCAAATTATCAGGGCCGGACGCAATTTTTGCGCCTGGGCTACACCGTCTTCGCCATTGCTTGCTACTGTTACTTCGTAACCCTGTTTTTTCAGGGTTCTTCTGAGCAGTTCTTGAACAGCCGTATCATCGTCAATAACCAGAATTTGAAACATGGGCACTTAGGTACTACAAGTTTTTCAAGGTCTGGGGGTCATTTAAAATATATCCTGTCAGCGCCCTTGTCTGAGATTGAGTATAGTTTATTGACATCGCTTTCGAGGTAATTGCTTTTGAGGGCGGGTCGTTGAGTTCAATTTACGTTAAAATTTGATAGAAATTTGGCGCGATCGAACTTCACTCAGTTTATACTCAGAATATAAATTTTTATAGACTTTTATTTGCCACAGGCGCTGGTTGACATGGAAGTGCTATTTATGGTACAGTTGCTAACCGATTATTCGATTAGACATTGATCCACGGCCCACCAGAGCTAGTATCCTCAAACTACCATTCAATTTTGCCACCGTTATACTTTGTCTCGTTGTATTTTATCTGGTTGTATTTTGTCTCGTTGTATTTTGCCCACCGGCCGATGAAGAACTTCTGTGGTGAGCGTGATTGAATTAAAGGGTTCCGAAAAGTTGCCGATGCTAAAAAAAGCGGATCTTCAAGTCAATACAGGTCTGAATGGATTAAGCTGGGTTTTGTCGTGGTTTGCACAATTGTACGACTCGCGAATTCCTACAAGTGTGTGGATAAGGTGTCAGTTGGCTTTGGCTGAGGGCTTTACGAATGCGGTGCGTCACGCCCACAAGGGCAAACCAGCGGATTTGCCTGTTGACATTCAGGTGGCGGTGTTCGCTGAATCTTTAGAGATTAAAATTTGGGACTCGGGCGATCCGTTTGATTTAGAGCAAAAAATCAAAGATATTTCGGAAACAGTCGATATTCACTCTCCGGGCGGGCGGGGCCTAAAATTAATCAAAGACATCGCAGACAGTATTAGTTATGAAAGAATGGCTGATGGACGGAACTGTTTGTCGATAGTCAAAAATTATTCGCCCTGTATCGACGATCGAAAATAACACGAATATTTTTAGCGCGTAAGGGTTGAGGATCGCCCCTCAACTCTTCCCTAAGAACCCTGCGTCACTGTTAAGCTGCGTAGCAGCTTATGATCTTTTGATTTGACTGCTTCCCTAGATACTGGCAATTCCCATAGCATCGGTATTTCCGGTTCTTCCGTACTTAGTGCCCTAAAATATTATGGCACTGCAGTCCGAAGCAGATTAACTCGCAAAGTAGGTAATCTCGGTGAGAGTCCCTATTGGCTTAGATTTTCTCAAACGGTTCACAGGCTGGGATGAGCCAGAAGTCGGATTTTTTATTTGAGCAGATTAGTTCGCTTCTAATCTGAGTAAGATTAACGAGAGAGCGGATTAGCTGGAGAACCAATGCGAAAAAGGATTGTAAAAACATTATCATTCAATAATAAACGATTCCCAAAAGCATCATCACCATAATCATATTGCTTATTTTGCCAATTGAGGGATAGGGTAGGACTGTTGTAGTTATTTTCCAGTTGCCAACTTACACTAGCACCGTAGAGAGAGCGAGTCGAGTTTTTATCGATGGGGGCGATATAACCAGACAGAGTGAGAGTGCTTAGAGGACGGATGGTTAACTCAGCGAGTAAGCGATCGTCGTAGGAATTCGGCAGGATATCACCAAAATAGTTGGTCAAACCCAGAGAAAAAATTCCCCAATTCAGGCGAGCGCTAACGGCAACTTCACTAGCTGGTGAAATACTAACTAAATCACCAATTCTTGTTTCTCGATCGAGAGCATAATTGAAGCCAGTTGATAAGGTTAAATTTGCCCGCCTACTGAAACGAAAGGTTTTGGCGACACTCCCCCAAAGTTGGCTGTAATAATCGCGATCGGGGTTGAGATAACCAATCGCACCGCCGCGAAAACTCCAATTGTTTAGCGTGTTTCTGGTGTAATCAGCACCGAGGTAGAGTTTGGGCTTTTCTGAAGCAATCACACCCGTATAGTATCGCAGGATATCTTCACCTCCCGTCCAGTTTCCGGTAAAGCTGAGATGAGGATAGTAAGAGGTTTTTTCCCCATAGATACTTTCTCTAACAAAGTTGACATCTTGCTGTAAAAAACCTAAATAAACTTGGGCATAAAAATTCTGTAAATTGGCAGTAGAATACTGATTTTGGTTAACCGCAGAGAATAACTGTACATTGGTATTTGCTCCACCTTCTGCACCAGCATCCACAAGGGTGACTTGTGGCCCTGTTGGATCGTAAAAGATTCGACCATCTTCAATATTGCGATCGATCACGGGAGAAAGACCGAGCCAAAGGCTGTTATAATTCGCTTTAGGAACTTGATTTAAGCTGGTGACATTAGGCGTTAAACTTTCGGCCCGTCCGAGTCCGGCGGAATAGATCGTAAAACTACTGCTGGGTAAACGAGTATTATTAGCCGCTAAAAATAAGTTGCGGTTGATATTAGTATTAACGGGATTTTTACTGCCTTCTAGGTCAGGAATGACATCGGGTAAAAATTGCGCGCCCGCTTGAATTGCCGTATTGAGCCAGCGATTTTCATCATCATCAACAAAGAGAGTAAATCCTCGAATAGTCCGCCCTAAAACGGCTTCTCTATCATTGGCTTTAACAACTTGACGAACTCGGGAAACAGTACCTGCAATCGTATAGTCATTTTCTTCTTTTCTCTCAACTTTGGTTTTTTGGGATTGGCTGTTTCCCGGATAAGCACCCGAATTGGGAAAATAAAAATCGACGCCAATCGGTTGACTGCTGGTTCCCCCTTGAAAGCCGGGAAGCTGCATAAAAGCCAAAGTTTCCGGTTTGACAACCTCCCCAACCTGAGACGTTTGAAAGACGCGGGTAGGTACGAAAAACTCGGGATCTATACTATTGCGATCGATCGCTAAACCTGGGGTATAAGTACATTGTTGGTCACTGGGAGTATTGGGAAAAATACAAGCCCCCGTTAAACTCATTTGAATTTCTAACCCAGTCATGGTTTGGGGTGCGGTAGTTGTGGTTGTAATTGTTCGTTCTAGGGGAACAGTCCGCAGTTGAAAATAAGTGCCTTTTTGGTCTACTCTATAAATATTATTTCGGCTTAAACTTTCACTGACTCGACTGTTAAGTTTGAGAGTGCCATTTAAAAAAATATCGCTGTCTGTGGTGTCAGCAAAAGTATGGAAACCACTAAACTCCCATTCAGTTAGATGGCTGATGGGAATGTCATTGAGAGGTAAAGTAGTCGTGAAGGGGCTAAGTTTTTCGTCGGGCGCGATTCGAGGTGGAATAATGTAATCGGGGTCAGTAGATGGCGCCGAAGGTTGGGGTAATCCGTTAGGATTATTAGTTGATGGGGGTTTGGTGGGTTCAGGTTCAGGGGCTAAATTTTGGGATGAGGGTTCTAGGTTTGTAGCAGAAGTAGACCAGTTTGGTGTTTCTGATAAAGGGGTGGCTTGTGGAAGGTCGGAAACGCTTGGAGCGATTCGAGGTGGAATAATGTAATCGGGGTCAGTAGATGGCGCCGAAGGTTGGGCTAATCCGTTAGGATTATTAGTTGATTGGGGTTCTGTGGGTTGAGGTTCAGAGGCTAAATTTGGGGATGAGGGTTCCTGGTTTGTAGCAGAAGTAGACCTGTTGGGTGTTTTTGATAAAGGGGTGGTTTCTGGAAGGTCGGAAACGCTTGGAGCGCTTCGAGGTGGAATAATGTAATCGGGGTCAGTAGATGGCGCAGAAGCTTGGGACAATCCGTTAGGATTATTAGTTGATTGGGGTTCTGTGGGTTGAGGTTCAGAGGCTAAATTTGGGGATGAGGGTTCCAAGTTTGTAGCAGAAGTAAACCAGTTGGGTGTTTCTGATAAAGGGCTGGTTTCTGGAAGGTCGGAAACACTCACAGCAGAGGCATCCAGTAGATTGGATGTGTCGAGTAAATTGGAGCGAGTTTCTGCTATGGCTGGGGTTGAGTAAGCGATGCTCAGGAGAGTCAAACCGACGACAATACTACCATTGTATGCTGTTGAGAGGAGCGCAGTAGGGTTAACGATAAATTTTAGCAAGTTAATTATCATTAGAAGCGCGGCAAGTAGGGATTAAATATATTAGTTAATACAGTGATTCAACTCGGAGATCCTGATGATTTAATAACAATTCAATTTCTGGCTTTAATATTGTTATCTATAGCGCATCTAAATCATTGGTACAAAGATGTAGGCGTAGTGCCCGGTGCAAACCCCCACGGATCGGGACCACCACGGAGGGTTGGCCGCTAGAAGAATTACAGAATTCATTTAGGCTGGCTATAGAAGATGCAATAAAAAAATATTTATTGAGATGAATATTTTGAATATTTAATAATTATAAAATCCAAATCAAGGGTGCGCTAACGGAAGTTAACGCACCTGATTATTTCAGAATTTAGACAATTAGACAGACGCGATAGCGCTATAATAATCCGTCAGACCCGCCGGATTTTGGGATAAAATTAGCCTCCCCAATCCCGGCGGAATTTGTGTTAACTAAAGAAGCGAGGGTTTCTCCGGTTGATGCAATTTTAATTAAGGTGGAACTACCACTTTGGGCAATCTTTAAAGCGCCGAAAGTTAAACCTCCCTGTAATCGGATTATGTCTTGGCTACCTTGGAAGCCATAGATCAGATCCTGACCCATTCCTGGTGCAAGGACAAAGGTATCGTTACCTGCATCCCCGTAGAGCCGATCGCTCCCTGCACCGCCATTGAGGATATCGTCACCATCACCCCCATAGAGGATGTCATCACCCGCATCGCCGAGGAGTTCGTCGTTACCGGCATCACCGTAAAGGCGATCGCTGCCATTACCCCCCAACAGCACATCGTTATCATTGCCACCATAGACAATATCGTTGCCGTCACCACCATTGATGGTATCGTTTCCGGCGTTACCGTAGAGGACATCGCTACCTGCTAAACCGTCGATTTTGTCACCAGCTGCAGTACCGCGCAGAATGTCGTTATTGGGTGTACCGGAGATCGTCTTGTTGATGGTCTCATCGATATCATTAATATTAACCACCAACTCCTTCTCGTAACTCAGCCCTCCAGCATCGGTAGTGCGAACACGGATGTTGTAAGTTGACTTGGTTTCATAGTCGGGGGAATCCTTGATTTTCAGTTGGGCGCCGTCAATGATAAAGGCATTGTTATCCTCGGAGCCTTCTACCAAGGTGTAAGTAAATTGATCACCCACATCGGGGTCGGTGGTGCTGAAAGTTCCAACCAAGGTGTTAGCGGGTACGTTTTCATCAATATTGGTATTTTGGAGAGTCAGCCCAGTGGGGGCGTTTTTGGGTTTGTATTCCCAATCATAGGGGGGGTACATTGGGAATGGATAATAGGGGGGGTACATTGGGAATGGTAAGTAGTCATACTCGTACTCCATGAAATACTTTCTCCTAAAAAATAGTGAATTTGCGTCAAAGTAGCGAAGAGATAATTTACCTCCATACACACCTGAAAACTTGGCGGTGAAATAGTTACAGAGGTCAGCGTGCAGAAAAGTCGCAGAAGTTGCCGCCGTGGCCGCCAATTGCTGAATTGTTACGGAAGCTAATACCGTTCGTCCTCACCACACCGCTATTGAGCAACAGAGGATCACCGAGTCCTGTAGCAGCGATTTGAGCGCCTGTTAGTTTGTGGAGTCGTGTAATAAATTCTTCTCCTGCATCTCCGGCTGCAACGTTACAGCCATAGAGGAGGAGGTTGGCAAAACATCCCACTGTTGCAGTTGAGTCGCGTAGCCGTTGAGGGTATCTAAACTCAGTTGGCTATTTCCCAGATACAAGCAACCGGGGGAACCGTGGGAAATAATATGAACGGCATCGATATTCTGACGGTGTTGTAAAACCAGGCTAATTTGCTCGATGCCATCGGCCGTCCCATCTAGGACAAAGACTTCAGTAGTGGGAATGACACCCTCAATGAGTAGATCGGCGTTTTCTACTCCGGCATCGATAAAAACAATTCTGGTGGCTGGATTGATAGTTTTTGAAGTATTTAGCATGGGTTTCATCTGGGGAATGTCCTGTTATTCATCAGAAGGTATTGCGGATAAAAACACCCTATTAATAAGGATCTCGGCTGACTAACTGGCTGGAGGGTCGCTGAGATCCTGATCAGATATCTGAAACGAGATCAAATTGATTGATGGGCGAGGTTAGCTAGTCTGCTAACCTTTCACAACCGTTCTAGGGAGTGGGAGACTTAACAACAGCATTGCCAGTAGCGGTACCAAGCTGCACGGTGACAGTTCCAGCACTAAAGGTATTGTCTTGTGGGTTAGCTTTTTCGGCGTCAGCAACGGGCGTAACGTCGAAACCAGTCGGATTGCCGACAGTCGTAAAAGCCTGTATCCCTGCACTACCCAGAGCCCAAGCTGAGTTCTGTAAAACATTGCCCCCTCCAGCAGCACTGTAGTTGAAAGCAGCAGCAGAAGCATTTTCTTTACCCACAGCAGCCGAGACAGCCACACCTGTAACCGCATTGTTGTTAACGGTGAAAGCCGCAGAACCTGCTATACCACCTTCACCGGCACGGGCTACGGTAGCGAAACCAAAAGCATTGAGAATAACGAGACCACTAACGAAAGCAATACGACGAATCATCATTTTTCAACTCCAGGGTTGGTTTTTTGTGTTCTATTAGTTAGACGTTTCCCGAAGGCGATTTGTGAATAATTCAGTCTTTAGATAGATGACATTTATGACTTATGGGGTGAAAAGGCGGAGCGAGGGAGGGTTTGACAAATTCTTGCTACGCAGTCCATCTCTTCACTGAAAATCTAGATTGAGGAAACGGGATGCCGAATTTTTCCATGCCAAATTCGGCCTAGGGCCATATCGCGCCCAGCGCCAATCATAGAGAAAGCGGGAATATAGGGGATTGCAGCTCGCGGCAGCATTAATGCCACCTGCACGCCAATAGCTTTTGGCTTTCCCAAGACTCAGAAAGCAATCGGCTGTAAAAACTGATTTAAAGCGATTTTCTGCCTGCCTATTTTTCAGATGGAAGAAAGTCAACCACCACTGTCTGCCCACCTCCTCCTGTACAGTGGAAAAAGCGATACAGAAGACGCAACCCTGCGCGATATGCCTCCGGCACCCTGGCCCGATCGCATTTCCCGCGATCGAACATCGGTCAAGTATTGGTTTTCTCTGTTGAGAAACTGGGAATACAGCGGATTGCAGTCGCTGATGGTACAACAGCCCTGTGCGGGCTGCATTAATGATGCCTGCACACCAAGAGCTTTTTGGCTTTCCCCAGACTCAGAAAGTAATCCGCTGTAGGGGTTAGGGGCGATCGCTTTTTCGCTGTCATTCCCCAGACTATTTGCCAAGATCCGTAGGGACGAATAATCCTTCGCGTCTAGATGCAAAATACACACTGCGGCTTCTTGCTGTTCCTCACCGGCAACAATTTCTCTTTCTTTTATCTCCCCATCAGATTTAGCATTCACTAAAACCGGCTCTTGAACTTCCCCACCTGCAACAATTTCTCTTTCTTCAATCTCCTCTGTAATCGGTTTTTTTTCAACAATATTCTGAGACTTTTTCCCTTTGGCCGACTGAGGAGAAACCCTCGACTTAGGATTAGAAAAATCCGAGTCAGTCCCATCTTCACCGAAATTTTCCTTGAACCGCTGACGCAAAATTGCCGGCGCCTGGGAAATGCGCTTGCGGACGTTATCGTAGGAAATATTAAGTTGTTCTGCAATATCTGGATAAGATAGCCCTGATTCAAAATGGAGAATAAAAGTCTCGCGAAATCTATCGGGCAACTCATCTATTGCCTCGCGAAAAAATAATTCAACTTCTCCCCGCATAGCAGCGCGAACAGGTGTTTCTTCTTGGCTAATTAATTCGGTTTCGTTTCCTATAGCAATGGTGTCTAAACTGTCAACTCCTACTGCACCCCTGTTGCGCTCTCGATGGATATCGGCGCACAGGTTATAAGTCAGTTTGGTTAACCAAGCCTTAAAGTTTTTGATATCATCCGTAGAATCTCTTGCTTTTTCCCAAGCTTTCAGCATCGCGCGACTGAGGGCATCTTCAGCATCGGTTGGATTGCCCATCCACTTGCGACAGCAACGGTAAAGATAATCTTGATTATCCTGCCATAATTTCCAAAAAGCTGAATCTATATCTGGAGTGCATGAGGAAGGGACTGATGCAGAACTAGAAATTAACATCTGTGGGTGCCGACACTCTAAGTGGACAAACAACTGGCGATTAATTTAGGCCGTAATTTACCTAGCCTCAGATGCACCTATCACCATGTTGACTCACCACTCAGGCTCATGTCAGTCGGAAAAGTCGGATCTTTTAAGTCGGAAAAGTCGGAAAAGTAGGATCATCGCGGCTATGAGTGCATAGCTGAGACATCCCTTGGCAGTTTTAGGAGTTAGGCAAACGGCTTTTTAACACTATTGGTAGCGTAAGGTGCGCCATAAGCACCCTACAGATAGAGTTTATGCGTAATTCCTAAGTAGCGTGTGCGCCATAAGCACCCTACAGATAGAGTTTATGCGTAATTTTTCAATTTAATGTCACCAAGCTAAAATCTGAACTTTAAGATTTAAAATCCTTGAACAGAGGATTAAGCCACAGCAGAATTGTCTGTTTTAATTGATTTAATTCTCGATACACTTCTTGTTTGACCCACTGCCCGATCGCGTCGAAGGGTGTAAAAATTTGACCCACAGGCCAGCTAACATCTTGCCCCAATGGCGTTTGATGGTTGCCGGCTAAAGTCTGAACTGTAATCATGTCCGGAAATCGTGCTTTTAGCAGTTTGGTTAACAGCAGAGTTTGGTCAATGTTGTCGCCGTTAAATTTGACTAAAAGATTGCGCCGGATTTGATAGCTATCTTGGACGAGGCGATTAGTCTCTTGTGGGGAAGGGGTAAACTCGACGTTAAAGACGGGGGAAATTTGCTCGACGATCGGGATTGCTTCGGATGCCGCATAATTGTTGAAAGAAATCAGAATATTACCTGCCCTTTCTACGTCAAATACAGAACCGATCAGCAAGTGCAGTTTGCATCCCATGCTGTGTCCCATACCGTAAATGGGGAGATAGGAAGATTTGAGCAATTTAGTGCCGCGCAGGCGATCGAGGGCATTTTCAAATTTGTTGAGGACATCGCGGGCGATCGCAATATGATCCAAAGTATTGACAAACGGCGTTGCTACTACAAGATATCCTTGATTCCCCAAAGCCTCTAACAGCCAGCGATAGGTGAGTTGCGGTGCTGTCGCCACAAATGCGCCGCCGAGAAAATGCACGATCGCGATCGGTCTTGAGGGAATTAATACCCAATTGCCAGAAATTTCTTGCCAGTCCATAAATTCAATCTAATTCCAAATAAAAAGGCGAGCTTCTTCTGAAGGGAGAAAGCAGAATTTTTTCTAAATTTTTGTTTTTATTTTATGTAGTAAAAAAGCGCTTGCTACCCATTTTTTCATTCAATCAACTTTGCTCTTTACTTATATTATGATATTTAGTGTAACTGTTGTCGCAGCAAATAGAACGATCGGCGCACGCTGCTATTTGCACACTGTATAGGGTTGAAGCTGGCGGCCGAATAAATCAAGGCTGACATCGGCTGGTGGCTTTCAAAGATTTGTATATCGTGTCCCATCGCACGGCTGCAAGCCACTGTAGCTGGTATTGCCGGTAATTGACCAGACAGGATATTAACAGTCAAATACGGCTCCCAACCCCAATATCGCGTATTAACCAGTCTCTGGGCGATCGGCTTCGATTCGGCTTGATTGGCAGCACCTAATTTCTTCACTAAACCCGCATACAACTGTCACATCCTTTAGGACAGCCCCCCGATTTCAGACGATCGCTGGGGGTTTAATTCTGGCGAATGACCCATACCTTCTGCCGTTTGATGACTCAACTTTTCGTGAGCCTTCATCCATTTCCACTTGTGCACAGTAGCTTGAGGATTGAGCACTGTGGTAGCCACGCCGTAAACAAGAGTCGGCAAAACCTCCCGATTTAACCAACTTTGTCCCAACTTTCTCATGTAGTGCAGTGCCAAAACTTCTCGAAATTTGTTAAGCCTTTGCAAAAGCGGCAAATTCTTAAAACATAACTGTTCGTACTCGTGGAGTGATAACTCTTTTTCTCCCCGCAAGCGCCGCAGTTGGTTTTCCTTGACACAATCAGAAGCTATACGCTTTTTCAGCCAATGCTTATCTGTGAGAGAGTTCCCTCTAATTCGATAATTTCCCAAGGGTTCTGTCGCCGCTAGCAAGCCATACTTTTGAGCAAGTTTGGTAAATAACTCTGTATCTTCTCCTACCTGCCAATCTTCTGCAAACCCGCCTTCCTTGAGAATAATGGAGCGATAAACTACAACAGAAGACGGGAAAACCCAAGGACTTTCGCCTGTCTCCTTAATCGCCTGCATTTCTGCTTTAGTTGTAGGATAGGTGGGAATATAACTCAACTTTTTACCGTGCTTGTCTAAATATCGCAAAGCGTGAGCCACAGCTTTGACTTCGGGATTGTCTGCGAGCATCTTCAAACAAACTTCTAACTTATTGGGTTCCCAGGTATCGTCGCTGTCGATAAACGCTACATACTCGCCTGTGGCGCGATATATCATTAAATTTCTAGACTTAGAAACCCCGTAATTCTGGGGATTTCTGAAGTATTGAATTCTCGAATCTTGCTCGACCAGCTTAGCAGCAACTTTGTCTGTAGCATCAGTAGAAAAGTCATCAACAATTAAAATTTCTAGATTCTTGTGGGTGCCATTGAGTACGGAGGCAACTGTCTCAGCCAGAGTGTCGGCAGCATTGAATGCAGGAATGATTACACTAACTTTTTGGCTGTTCATAACTTGCATTAAGGTGTGGTTTGGTAGTTGTTCGCCGAAGTATAGTCTCTCAGCAGACACTCTAACTCCTTTACGTGCAAGTACCTGTAGCCAGGAAACTTGCCTAGATACTGCCAATATAACAGGCTTACCAACCTCAGTGTTATCTACCATAAGGGGGGAAAGCCGTTAAAAGACGGAGTGCAGACTATTTGGGAGGCAGTTTTTCTGACACAGACCTCGGTTGCTAGGCATTTAGGGTTTGGTAGAGGGATTGGAATTTTCCTAAAGTCGATCGCATCTTTTTGCTTTAATACCGCTTACCCAGAAAAACTGGGCCTCACCCAAAATTATTGGCTTGAGAATTAGATATCTACTAAAAAACCTACTTTCTGACTCAGATAGATGTCAGTTAATCGGCGATCGTAAAATTTTTTCTCCGACCCCCCCTGGCGTGGGACTGAGGTCAAAGTCCTGGCCACAAACCTGTTTTATTGATTAACTCATCAGTAGAACAACTTCCGAAAAACTGATCTGCTAAGTCTGCTATGTGTGGCATTACCATAGCAATCACCTAAAAGTGTGAGTTAATTATTTTTGAGGTTTCATTTACTGGGGATGCTTAATCAGGCTAGGAAAAAAAATAATTTGAAAATTCAGAATATTTGTGAATATTGGTTTCTCTAATTTGCCTCTTTAGCATTTCCTATCGTAAATCAGCAATGCAGTTTCTAGCCGATTATCAGCTTTTTTGAAATCACTAGCTTTTCAAAAAAGATGCTTTTTTCAACTTGTTTAATTATTAAATTGCCATAAGGTGTCCCTCTTTTCTCTATTCCTCTTGTACCGCGAGAGGTTCCCAGGGTCAAATCGTTTTCCCATCTGGCATAACAGGTAATTTATTTGCGGTTGAACTCAGTACCGCTAGGTGTTAGGGAAGATGCTTCTAAAAGTATACTATAAAAAATTCTCGCCTCATCCGTAAAAAATGTTGCCAAAGTTCTTGAGCAAAGTGCAAATTTATACTTGTTGCCTAACAGTCCTGGTGTTGGGCGGCTGCCAGCAACAGCTACACCCAACCTTGCTGCAGCAGCGCAGCAAACAGGGCATGGCAGTTTCAGCTCACCCTCTGGCGAGCGCTGCGGGGCTGGCCCTGCTACAACAGGGAGGCAATGCAGTGGATGCGGCGGCTGCTACGGCTTTGGCGATTTCGGTGGTGGAGCCTTTTTCGGCGGGTATCGGCGGCGGGGGTTTTTTGCTCCTGCGGCGGGCCGAAACGGGGACTGTGCAAGCGCTGGATTTCCGGGAACGAGCTCCGAAACGGGCGGCGCGGGATATGTACCTCGACAAGCAAGGTAAGGTGCGCCCAAGGGCAAGTCGGGACGGGCATTTGGCGGCGGGTATTCCGGGTACTGTTGCTGGACTTTATACGCTGCACCGCGAGTATGGTAAGTTGCCTTGGGCTGCGGTGGTGGCGCCGGCGATCGCCCTGGCTGAAAAAGGCTTTCCGGTAAGTTCGCGGTTTACCACGGCTACCGGGCGACGACAGGATGTGTTCAAAAAAAACCGGGCAGCGCGGGAGGTTTTTACTCGTAGTGGCATTTTATACCAGCCGGGTGAGCTTTTGGTGCAGCGGGATTTGGCGCGGACTTTGCGGCAGATTGCACAAAATCCGCAGAGTTTTTATACCGGGGACATTGCGCGGGCGATCGCCGCTGATATGGCTAAAAACGGCGGCATTATCACTCTCGAAGATTTGAAAAACTATACGCCGATTTGGCGAAATCCGGTTTGTGGCAACTTTCGCACTTACGAAATTTGCGCGATGTCCCCTCCTTCTTCCGGCGGTGTTCATTTGTTGCAAATCTTAAATATTCTGGGAGATACCGAGCTCAAGAGGTTGGGGAGGCAAAGTCCAGATACTTTGCACTTGCTGGCAGAGAGCATGAGGATTGCTTATGCTGACCGGGCTGAGTATCTGGGCGACCCGGATTTTGTGAGTGTACCGGTCAAAGCTTTGACTAGCAGCAATTATGCCAAATTGAGACGATCGCAAATCCAGATGTCAAAAGCCAGACCCTCTAGCGAGGTAAAGGCTGTTGACGCTGAAACTTTGAATCGTCTGCTGTGGGAGTCTCCCGAAACTACCCACCTGACGGTAGTCGACGAAGAGCGCAACGTAGTCAGCTTAACGTTTACGGTGAATGGGGGTTTTGGGGCTGGAGCCGTGGCCGCGGGTACGGGAATTTTGCTCAACAACGAGATGGATGATTTTGCAGCGGCGCCAGGAGTGCCGAATTTGTCGTCTGGTTTGGTGAGCGGGGAGGCAAATTCGATCGCCCCGGACAAAACTCCTTTATCCAGCATGACGCCGGTCATCGTGACAGAAAATGGCAAATTTCGCCTTGCTGCGGGAGCTCCCGGAGGCAGCACGATTATTACCACGGTGCTGCAAATTGTACTGAACGTATTGGTTTACGACATGAAAGTCGGCGATGCTGTGTCTGCACCTCGCGTACACCACCAGTGGCAACCGGATCGCCTGATGGTGGAACGGGGAGGTTTTGAGATTGCGACGCTTTCGGAGTTGCGGCGGCGGGGACACCTGATTTTCGAACGTGACGACTGGGGCAATGCCAATGCGATCGTCCTGACTGCAGACGGTTGGTTGGAAGGGGCTGCTGATCGGCGCGGGGAAGGAGAAGCAAGGGGATTTTAGTCAACAGTCAGTCGATTAGAGATTTTAAATTTTACAGGGGAGGGAGACTTCGGTGACTCAACGATTTGAGATTTACTCCACAGATGAATCTGAAATGTTGAACTATGGTCAAAAATTTTGATATCTCTAAAACAGGAATCGGGCGCTTGTATACGTTTTTTGGGCGAGGTCATCTTTCCTGAGTCATTAGCTATTAGTCATTAGTCATTTGGGAGATCGCAAACGGTATTAAAACCCGGTTTCTTTTGTCTCCAGTGCGTAAGTCCTGAAATTATTCGTCTATGTACGTTTATTTTTGCATCCCTATTTTTGCGCTGAGGTTTATTGGGTGACTAACTGCCAACATTTACCAAAACAAATAATCACCAAAAGCGTATATTCACTTACGTGTAAAGTTATGGTAAAGGCACTAGACATTAATAGTTATATAATGTAAAAATTAAGTTGTGGATAGGATCAGGTTTGTATCTTCCAGGAAAAATTTATGATAATTACTCACAAAATTGCCGCCTTAACAGCTACATTAACTACTTCTCTGAGTTTGTTGGCAGCGCCAGCAATGGCATTTTCCATAGGGGCAACTAATAACATTGAAACTTTAAAAAATAATTTATTGGGAGCTAATACAGCCGGTTTGAGTAATTTCTCTGTTTCAATTACGGGTAATGCGGCTGCTTTTGGTACTTTCACTAATGATCCCTTCGGTTTGACATCAGGTGTTGTTCTGAGCACTGGTAAAGTCGCCGATATACGGGGTAAGAATCGGAAAGATAACTTCACGATCGAAAACAGCGATTTAAGCACGGACTTTGGGCCTTATGGTGAAGAGGGGGATTTGACTCAGCTAAACCTTAGCTTTTTTGCTAATAGCACGGTTGAAAAGTTAGTCTTTCAATATGTATTTGCTTCTGAGGAGTTTCCTGAATTCGGGGCTTATGAAGAATATAATGACGATTTTGAACTGCTGCTGAACGGCACTAATTTGGCAAAATTGAGCGACGGAAAAACAGTTACGATTAATAATCTTGTTCCAGAGCCAAATAATCGCTCTAAGGATCACCCCGACTATATTGACAACCCAAGTTTGACAGGTATTGCTGCTAACATCATTAAGCTGGACGGTTTTACTAAAGTTTTAGGTTTTGAGGGTTTGCTCAAGCAAAATCAGAGGAATGTTCTCAGCATCCGCATTAAAGATGTGGGCGATGGCAAGTTAGATTCTGCTGTATTTATTAAAGGCGGTTCTGTGGAGACGGTTCAAGCTGAGCCGGTTCCCGAACCGATGACTGTGGGGGGTTTGATGGCGGGAGGCGCTATGCTCGCTGCTGGACGAAAGTTACGCAATCGCCGTGACGGAAGTAATTAATAATGGAAGGAAGAAGGAAGAAGGAAAAAACAGAACAGGAACCATTTTGGCGGTTGCTGTAATATGAATCTCGATTAGCCGTGTTGGAGAGACAAACGGGGTTTGATGAACGAAAAGACCTCGTTGCAGTTCTTGAACAGGGTAAAAAGCTCTGTTTGTGCGATCGCGATCGCGTAATATCAGGTCAATTAATTTAAGCATTATGGGTACGCAGCGAGGAATGCAAGTCCTCATACAATTCTGACAACGAATGCCCTCACTACGAACCAATTTTATTGCGGTTGTTCTAGCGGAAAGAATATAAGTTTTTATCCCAAATTCGCAAAGGGCGGATTTTTTTGTATTTGGAGTTGCAGCAACTATTGCGGGTAAAACCCGCGTCTACAACCACTGACTAAGAACTAAATAATTTAACTATGAACAGTACCGTCGGGTAAGATTGTACCTGTTAATGTAGTCCGGGTAAGTTTGACCATCACTCGATCGCCGTAACCGATTTTCGCTCCTGTTAAGTCAGCACCGCTCAAGTCAGCACCGCTCAAATCGGCTCCGATTAAGTTGCTTTCTCTCAAGTCGGCATTGATCAAACAAGCTCCTAACAAATTGGCCCTGAACAAGTTTGCTTTGTGCAAATTCGCGCCTGTGAGGTTGACGTTGTGTAGAAAAGTATCGCTTAAGTCGGCTTCACTCAGGTTTGCATTGCTCAAGTTTCTTCCTGAAAAATCCTTTTCTTTTAAGGAAGCTCCTTTGAAGTTGGAACCGCTCAAATCGGGAGCTTGCGGCCCAGCTTGGCGGTAAGACTGAGATGGCGGCGGCTGCGATTGGTAGCGCGACGCCTCTGAATAGGGCCCTGCAGGGTTTCCCCCATAGTTTCCCGCATAATTTCCAGCATATTTTCCTGAAGAGGGTTCATAAGAGTAGCGGGGTTCTTTTGGGGTGGACGGTGGTGGCTGCGTGTTTTGGTGCTGGGTGTTTGGATACTGAGTATTTCTGTACTGATTGTTTTGGTACTGAGTATTGGGTTGCTGAGTATTGGGCTGCTGAGTGTTTTGGTACTGAGTGTTTTGGTACTGAGTATTGGGCTGCTGAGTGTTTTGGTACTGAGTGTTTTGGTACTGAGTATTGGGTTGCTGAGTGTTTTGGTATGAAGTGTTTTGGTACTGAGTATTGGGTTGCTGGGTATTTTGTTGCTGGGTATTTTGTTGGTGAGCGTTTCTGTACTGAGTATTTTGTTGCTGGGTAGTTTGTTGCTGGGTATTTTGTTGCTGAGTGTTTCTGTACTGAGTAGTTTGTTGCTGGGTAGTTTGTTGCTGAGTGTTTCTGTACTGAGCGTTTTGTTGCTGGGTGTTTTGGTGCTGGGTATGTTTGTGCTGGGTGTTTTGTTGCTGGGTGTGTTTGTGCTGAGTATGTTTGTGCTGAACGTTCTGATTCTGACCTCTTGGTTGAATCGATCGCAATTTTTCGCGAGCTTGATTAATTTCCTTAATCTTTTCTTCAGCTTTCTGTAGTAGTCTGGGATTGTCTTTGGGGATGCGATCGGGGTGCCAAATGAACGCTAAATCCTTGTAGGCTTGGCTAATTTCTTCTCTGGAAGCTCCCGGCAACAGTCCCAGCACTTTATAGTATTGGTCGAGGTCGTTCATTGTACCACCTTTCGCATTAAGAAATTAGGAATTAAAAATTAAGATCGGAGCAAAAGCCGTTCTCAAAGCTTGCTTGTCCGATCGTACATTAGATGAACAATAACTCAGCTAAGCCGCTGCTGGCAAAAAGTCTCGAATTAGCTGCAAGTATGTTGCGGCATCCTCCAGCATCGGAAAGTGAGCCGTATTAGGAATTATAACAAATTCTACTTTTTTGCTCAGGGAGGCTGCTTGCTCTCCCATGACGGCGGGGATAATTTGGTCGAATTCTCCGGCAATAAGCAGTGTGGGAACACTCAGCCGCGCAAATTCTTGGGGCATTTCCTCGGCTGCTCTTTTGCTGACTGCCGTCACCATTGTACCTATAGCAGCTTGCTCGTCTGCCATTAAAAAATCCTTGAGAAACGCCAGACTTACCTCTGTGGGCAGGGAACGGCGCAAAAACCGAGCCATAAATAGCCGATCGGCAAACGGGATGGATGCCAGCCAAGAGGGTCTAAATTTTACCACATAGCCACCGAATTTGTGAAAAGTTGTAAAAGATTTTTCGTCGTATTCAAAAATACCGCTGCAAGTGAGAATTGCTTTTTCTACTTTTTCGGGGTAAAGGTTGAGAAATAAAGTAGCAATTGATGCTCCTGTGGAGTGAGCATTGAGAAAGACGCGACTTAAATTCAGAGATTCTAATAATTCAGCTAAGTCACGGGCGTAGGTTTCGAGTTCGTAGCTGGACTCAGGAGGCTCTTTTGGCAAGGGCGATCGACCAAAACCTCTCATATCGTAAAGCAAACAATCAAAATCATCAGCAATAGCCCGGGCCGTGCTTTCCCAGTAGCGCGCTGAACCCGCCCAGCCGTGCAGAAATACCATCACTGGTTTCCCGCTAGGTTGGGCCGTGTTATCTGCCGTTATCCACTCGTAATAATGTTCTACACCGCGAATTGAAATGAAAGACATGATATTGATTTGGGATTCTTAGATTTTAGATTTTAGATTTTAACTCATAATTGTTCAGTAAATGCCCAAATTCCCGACTTCTTAAAAAAAAGTCAGGAATCTTAAGACTATATCCATCAAAAAACTCTGCGTTAACCTGCGTCAATCCGCCCACATTTGCGGTCAAAAATCACCCACATAAAAAATAATCATAGATATTAAGCAGCAGAAGCAGCGAGCCAAAATAAACCATCTACCAAAAGCGTGCTTAACACAGCTCCGCTGAAAGCGCGCCAGTGCAGTTCTCGATCGCGCAAACTCAGCAAACCCACTGTTAGCAACACAGCGATTAAAACTAGAGCACAGCCTATGCCCCAAGGAGTTTCAATTTGACCGATCGCACTTTGAAAAATCGGCATAGCTAATTCCGGTTCCGCGTGCATCACTTGCCGCCAGTAGGGCATCAACCCTGTTAAGTAAAAATATAAATCAGTAATGGCAGTACCCAATAGGGAACCCAAGTAAAAATAGCCGCCAACTTTTCCCCAAGATTTGCCCAAGCACCAAATAGCAAAAGGCAAGCCAATTGCTTCTATAGGTAGATGTAAAATTGGTTCCCATCTAAACCAGCCCCAATAGATAGAACCTGCCAGCCAGCATCCGGCAAATCCTAATAATAAATCTCCCCAAAGTTGTGTTTTGGGGCGGAAAATCAGGATTAAGCTAAGTACGAACCAGGGGATAGTTGATAGCAAACTGATGGTTGGATATAAACGCACTAATGGTGCTTGCACGAAGACTGGAATTGAGACTAAAAATGCTGAGGCGCTAAATATTAACCACGGTTTGATGCTGTTTGTTGTGGCTGAAGTGACAGAATTGTCGAGGCGGGCGATGGTGGCAATAGGTGCGATCGCTGAGGATACTAAATTTAGATTAAACAACTGATTGGACTCCGTATTGTTTCAATAGGTGGACTAAAAATTTTGCTGCGGTTGTCGGTCCGACTGTCTCAATGCCGGCGGCGGTTTGGCTGACGTGCCAGCCTTTTGCCGTTTGGGGATCTCGCCATAAATCCAAATGTTCGATCGCGGGATCTGCATAAAAGCTTTCTCCACCGCCACCGAGAATTGCCGAACTCCAGTGCGTAAAGCGATCGTGGCTGATTCGGTGTATGGGAAAATTGCCCCCCAGGGGTACTCCCCAACCGTCTAAGGCAAAAAATGCCCCGACTTTGCCGCCGAGTTGCTGCCACAGAAGAGCCGCCCCGATCGCCCCGGCTACTCCTGCCGAAAAGCTGACAAATACTAGACTTTCTCCTGCTAACTCTTCGCTACACAAAAAGTGCAATATGTCAAGAGCCGAGAAAGGTGGATATTTATGAGCGGGAAAAATCTTGACACGATCGACTATTTGCTGGTTTGGGCGATCGGCTACCAGTCCCCAAAGCCCCGAAAGTCCCGTCAGGAAACAGTCGGTTAGCTTTGGTTCGTGGAATCCGGGGCAAATTACCAGTCTCATAGTTCGTCAAGAAAGTTAATATAGTTCGCAACATAACTTTATCATATGCCTACTATATCATATACTACCCCAGGGGATAGGGTGTTAAACTTATAATAGAGTCAAGTTTGAAGAGTATCCCCCCAAGTTAAATGCTGGGAACGCTCCAAACCCCATTAATCTGAGGCAAGGTCAGGGAGTCTTAAGAAAACATAAAACTTATCCCCCCCGACCCCATTCCCTGTCAAGCTTAGCAAAGCCAGATTCTAGTTTTAAGCAGTTCTGTATTTAGATTTAACTTTTCTGGCGGCGTCGAAGCCCGGTCCAAAAAAGCTTAAAGAAACAGGATTGTGAAAATTAGAGGCCTGCCAGCTTAGCTGCCCTACGAATTTCGGGTCAGGGTCAATCGATTTGAGATTTGAGATTTGAGATTTGAGATTGACTTGCGCGAGATAAATGCGGAGGCTTGAGGATTTTCGATTTGGGATTGATTCCACGGATAAATCACGTGGCGGGTACCACATGAAGAAATTCTTGGTCAAAAAACCGACTTAGGACTGATGCTCATCAATCCGGTTTCTAGGATAAATAAGAGGTTGCACCGGGAAGTATGGGCCAAGAAACCGGGAATCAGCCCCGCGCACGTCTGTCGTGCGATCGCACACAATGAAAAATCTCCGATTCCCCCTTCATCCTGCCTGGATCTCTTAGAATAAATAAAATTGAGGAATACAAAGTGGTTGCTTCTCCAGAAAAAATCGATTTCAAAACATCTGCAGCACCCGCAAGTAACGATCGCGTTGCTGTATTGCTGATGGGTTATGGCGAAGTCGAAAGCTACGACGATTTTGCCAACTACAACGAACAAGCTTTAAATTTGCTTACGGCAAAGTTTGCGCCAGTACCGCTTTGGATTTATCCGCCGCTGGCGAAGATTTTAGCAATCTTTGACTTGCACGAGTGGAGTCACCAACACGGTCAATTCGTTTCGCCGCACAATGCAATTTTTGAACAGCAGCGCGCCGGGATTGAAAAGAATTTACAGGAGAAATGGGGCGATAAAGTAAAAGTGTTCAAAGCTTTTAACTTTTGCGCGCCGTTTTTGCCGGAACAAGTAATCCCTCAAATTCAAGCAGAAGGATTTGACAAAATTCTGATTTATCCGCTGTTGGTAGTTGATTCTGTTTTCACCAGCGGCATTGCAGTCGAACAGGTGAATAAAGCTTTAGCACAAACCTTTGATGGCAAAGAACATTGGGTAAAAGGACAGCGCTACATTCCTTCTTTTTACGATGAACCTGCTTACATCCAGCTAATGGCGGATTTGGTTGAAGAGGAAATTAAGAACGATTTAGCTGTAGCGCATTTGCCTTCTCAGATTGGGATTGTGCTGATGAATCACGGTTGTCCGCACAAGGCGAAGGGCTTTACTTCGGGAATTGTGGAAAGTCAAGCTTTGTACGATCGCGTGCGGGAACGTTTGATGTATCGCTATCCTTTGATTTCGGTGGGTTGGCTGAATCACGACACACCGCTGATTGAATGGACACAGCCGGATGCGACGTTGGCTGCGAAGAATTTGATTGATTTGGGTGCAACTGCGATCGTCTTTATGCCGATCGGATTTGCGACAGAAAATCACGAAACTTTGTTAGATGTAGACCACATTATTGAGTCTTTGCAGAAACAGCGTCAAGGAGTTACTTACCGCAAATTGCCTTGCGTTAACGACCATCCAGAGTTTCTGAAAATGGCGGCTGAGTGGGCAAATCCGCAGATTGAAGCGTTGTTGAGTGAGACTGCGGTTGCTGTTAATCCGAGTTTGGCTGCGGCGCACCGCGAGCACAGTCATTCTCATGAAGGGCACGGTCATTCTCATGGCGGGCACGGTCATTCTCATGGTGATCACGGGCATTCTCATGGCGGGCACGGGCATTCTCATGGCGGGCACGGGCACAGTCATTAATTGAGTCGTTGGGTGGGGGCGGGTTTATTATATTCTTGGTTTCCCACATAGATGGCTGGTAAAACCCGCCCCTACAGGCCTGTAGGGGCGGGTTTTACAGATAATATTTGAGGCTCACAAACAATCTAGATAAACCCGCCCCGGCTATACTAATTGAGTGCGTGAGTTCAGATTAATTGAGGTCAAAAGTCGATCGTCCTTTGGTGTTTTAGAGAAGGGGCGATTTGCTTTTTTATCATCCAACTGATAAGCTTTTCTGCATTCATACTGAGATTGATAGTGGAGTGCCTGTGGCGAACGAAGTTGGGTGACACAATCAAATCCCTACTTTCCGAGTCGAGGCGATATAATTGAAGCACTTGCGGTAAAAATGAGAAAATAAATAAATGAGAATTATTCGTTTAGAAATTACCAATGTAAAAAACTTTCAAGACAAAGTAGATATCCAATTTGATCCCCAATTTAATATATTAGTTGGCCCCAATGGGGGCGGAAAAAGTAATTTTTTAGATATCCTGCTGATAATTTTAAAAGGATTCTTTTTATATAGTTATTCTGATGATTTCATCGGAACTGGTTCGACGCAGATTCAGCGATTGCCTTTATTTAATCCAGCACAGAATCATCTAGATAAATTCAGTGCCGATGCTTCTGAATCTAAAATTAAAATAACTTTTAAAGTAGATGCTCAAGATATAAAAAATATAGCAACAATCAATCAATATAAAACAGAAATAAAGTCAGCTTTTGGTCACTACCAAATTCAATATTTATCTCCTCCAATAATTGATGAAGTTGAAAATTGGAAACAGGGTGAGTTAGCAGAAAATCAAGAGTTAGTATATCGCATAGTCAACAATGTACTTGTACAACCCTCTTTGAATTCACCCGAATTAATTTATCTTAAATTTTTGAACTATTATGAACTTTTATCAATAGTTATACAGAAGGCTATTGATTTGGAGCTTTTACCTCTTGATACTCGCCTTACCCCAAAATATGTATATTTTTCGCCTTACAGAGGAGGAGCTGCGCTACTTCAAGTCAACTTAGGGGGTCAGAGCTATTATAATTTATTAAGTAATTATTCATCAGCTACGTCTCGAAGTACAACTTCTTTAATAGAGCTAGCATCAATGTACTTTGTACAAAAGAGACGGAAGTATGAAACGCTTGCTAAGACTCAAGGATACGAAAAAGATTGGGATGCAGATGAAGAAGTTAAGTTAGTAACTAAACATTTAAAAAAATTGGGATATTCATGGAAGGTAGAGCTTAAAGATGCAAACAAAAATATTTATGAGATTATTCTGCTAAAAATCCAAGAAAATACAAAATTTTCTTTAGATCAGGCGAGTTCGGGAGAAAAAGAAATTCTAAATTTTTTATTGGGGATTTTTGCATATAATATTAAAAATGGCTTGATCATTGTAGATGAACCTGAAGTTCATTTACACCCTAAATGGCAATCTCTACTCCTTGACTTATTCTTTGATTTAGCTGATTTCACACAGAACCAATTTATTTTTTCAACCCATTCTCCTATATTTATTAATCAGAGGACTATATCGAAGATTGTGAGGGTGTATAAATCGAGTGGTAAAAGCACTATCAAAAATTTTATTACAAGCAATTTTGACGAAAGTAAAGACCTTTTCCACATAATTAATAGGCACAACAACGAGAAAATATTTTTTGCAGATAAGGTAGTTCTTGTGGAAGGAATTACCGATAGGATTTTTTTGGAGCAATTAATTAATATTTATAATAAAGCCGAAAACAGTGAAATTATAGAAGTTTTGGAGGTACATGGAAAAATATCGTAAATTTTTAAAAAAAATTGAGTTGGACAATTACATAATTGCAGACCTAGATTATATTTTAGACATTGGTAGTGAAGAACTCAAGAAAATGTTTAGACCGGATTATGCAAAAATAGATCGAGAGGTTATTAAGGACAAAAAAAGTATTGATGGTCAAACATTGTTTGAGCAAATTGAAGAGGCTATAAAGAGTGAAAATTTAGACCAACTAACAAACCTTTGTAATTATATCAAGTCTAGAAAAATGAAGTTAGACGAGAATCTAACCGATCAACAATTGCAATTATTGGAAATATTTATCACAGAAAAAAGGGAGAAGGATAAAATTTGTGTTCTTAGTAAAGGAGAAGTAGAATATTACTTACCGGAAGGATATAAAAAATTAAACACATTTATTGAATTGACTAAAAATGAAAGGAAATTTAGAGATCTTATTATTCGTGAAGACTACCGAGAGAAAAGGGTAGAACTAAGTAAAATTATTTGTTCTATCCTCGGAATAAACTTACTACCAGACGAAGAGGTGGTTAGATATCTTAGCCATCGCCCGGTTTCTGACTACCCGTGCGTCCAGGACTATAAATAAACCCGCCCCGGCTATACTAATTGATTTGCGATCGCCCCAACCAACTTATCAATCTCCGCCTCAGTTGTAAAATAGTGAACACAAGCCCGCACACAGTCAGGATTAAGAATAGTCCGCACCATAATTCCCTGTTTCTCCAACAAATCGACAAGCTTTTTGTGCGGCATCCCATTAGTTAATCGAAACGAAACCAAACCAGCTTCCGGCGCAGATTTCCGCAAACATTCCACATCGGGAAGTTCCGACAAACGTTCCCAGAGATACTTACTCAAACGGCAAATTTCTGCATACCTTTCCTCGATCGTACCCCATTCATGTTGCAAGGCGATCGCACTCCGCAAACCCGCATACAAAGGATAAGCCGAAGTCGCAATTTCATAGCGCTGCGATCCAGACTTCCACCCAAGCACCTTAGCATTAGCATCCGTCACAATTCCCCGCCAACCGATAAACACCGGATGCAAATCTGCCAAAGCTTCAGCACTCACATAAAGTCCCCCCAAACCTTCCGGGCCGCAGCACCATTTGTGACCAGTAAAAGCATAAAAGTCAACCCCCGATTCAATCAAATTTAAAGACAAAACCCCCACAGATTGAGCCGCATCAACTAACACCCTAACTTTGTGCTTCTTTGCAGACAAATCCTCTTGTCTCCCCCCTTGAATCAGGGACAAATCCTCTTGCCCATCCCCTTGAATCAGGGAAAAATCCTCTTGTCCCCCCCCTTGCCAAGGGGGGGTTAGGGGGGGTTCATGACACACTTTCACAATCTCAGCCAGAGGCAAAACTTGGCCCGTATTCCACAAAATGTGACTGATAACCAACAAGCGAGTATTTGGCTGCAAACTATCAGCAATCACCGCCACCGGATCACCTTCATTCAAAGTTGCCGCCAACGGACAAACCGAAACCTCAATGTTGAAACGGCGCTGAAGTTCCATTACACTAGCTACAATGCCGGGGTGTTCGCAGTCAGAAAGCAGCAAATGGTCGCCTGCTTTCCAGTCAATGCCCCACAGCGCAATATTGCAGCCGACGGTGACATCTTCAGTTAGGGCGATGGTTTCAGGAGGTACCGTCAACTCAGATGCGATCGCACGTCGCGTCAGCATCGCCTCCTGAACCACCCAAGCCCCCACCTCCCCCGAAAACGGCCCCCCAAGCTGCACCCGTTTGTAAGCCTCATAAATCGCCTCTAAAGCAGGCTCAGGCAGCGGCCCTTGTCCGCCGTAGTTAAAATAAGCTTTATTGGCCAAAGCTGGGAATTGTTGCCGGTGATTGTCCTTTGTCATTTTTTTGGGCGAATTATTGATAGCGTTAATATTGAATAACTAATGCTGTGAACTTTCTATCCTTTGACTTTTGCCTCAAGCTAAATAATCAATCCGTGTATCCGTCTCAAAATCCGTGTCGTGCTTTCCTTCTAATTATTCTATGCCTTGCGAATACTAAATGTTAATAACTGACAAACTACTACTTTCCTATCAGCGATGCCATCTCCGAGCATTTTTAGACACCTGCGGAGACTGGAAACAACTAGATCCCCCCAGCGACTTTTTGCTGAAACTGATGCGCGACAGCGCCGCATACCAGCAGCAAGCTTTGGAACACGAGACTTACCAACAACCATATTATCCTAGAGGGGATTGGGAAGCCGGCGCGGCCGCTACATTGAGTTTAATGCAGCAAGGGGTCGATCGCATTTACCGAGGAGTTCTGATCCAGGGCGAATTCGGTCAAACCAACGCCGCAACAACTTCTCTGGTAGGAATTGACAGTCAATATTTCCCAGAATTTGGTGAAATTCCCGAAACTTCAGTTCATCTTTCATCCTCCAATCTGCACTCTTCAAACATTACCCTGATCAGCCGTCCCCATTTATTAATCAAACAGCCGGGAAAATCAAAATTTGGCAATTGGAGTTATATTACTGCGGATATTTGGCTTAGTAAACGACCAAAACAAGAGTATCAAATTATCGCAGCTTTTCACGCCCATGTTTTAGCTTCCGTACAGGAAACAATGCCCGATACTGCGTGGCTGATGCTGCGAAAAAAAGGGCTGTGGCAGGTTAATCTCGACCAGCGAACTCCTCAGATGTTCGAGATTTTAGACAACTGCATTCAGATGATAGAAAATCGGGATAAGCCAGAAGTGTTTATTTCGAGGCAAAAGTGCAATCTTTGCGGTTGGTATACTATCTGTCACGCCGAAGCCGAATCTATTAGACATCTTTCCTTATTGCCGGGAGTTACTGCCAGCCGCTATGCTAGACTAAAAGCTCTCGAAATTACTGATGTTGAAGCTCTCGCTAATGCTAGTTCCGCACTGCTGGCTGAGTATCCCGAATTCCCGGACAGAGTTGCTTTTGATGTGGTGCAGCAAGCTAAATCGCATTTGCTAAATCAACCGCTGTTGCGGGAAGAAGGAAGTTCGGCAACGAGCAATGTACGGGATGTAACGGATGTCAGGAAGAAGGAAGAAGGAAGAGGGAAGAAGGAAGAAGGGAGGCACGACACGGATACAGGGATTAACGATCGAGAAGGTAGAAGTGAGAATTCAGAAGAACTTAACTCCTCTGAAATAGTACCAGATATTGTAGATAATATCTTGAATGATATCGCAGTTGAGGAAGTAAAAATTAGAGAAAATAAACCTGCGACATCTTCTATACCTGCGCCAATTCTCCGCAAGAAACCAATTCCATATTCTCAATCTGTATTTTTGCCGATCGCCCCAATCGAACTCTACTTTGACATTGAAGCGGAACCCGAGTTAAACTTGGATTACCTCCACGGAGTCTTAGTTGTTGACAGGTACAACAAGACGGAAAAATTCCACGGTTTTTTAGCAGAATCAGCAGCAGAGGAAGGTGCAATCTGGCAGCAATTTTTAGAATTAATGTGGGCTTACCCCATTGCTCCGATTTTCCACTTTTGCGACTACGAAGTCAAGACTTTTAAGCGACTGGCTAAACTTTACAATACTCCCGCTTATTTGTGGAAACCTGTGCTGAAACGGTTTGTAGATATTCACAAACAAGTGACGCAAAAGGCGATTATGCCGGTGGAAAGTTACGCGCTCAAACCAATTGCCCGCTGGCTGGGTTTTGACTGGCGAGATGCTAAGGCTAATGGTGCTCAGTGCGTCTGCTGGTACGACGATTGGCTCAAAACTGGCGATCGATCGCTCCTAGAGGCGATCGTCCGCTACAATGAGGACGACTGTCGTGCTACTTATGTAGTTAAAGATTGGTTGACCAATTTTTTGCTGAATCATGAACCGTGATTTTTGGATGTAATGAACCGCGAAGACGCGAAGGGCGCGAAGGAAGAAAGGGAAGAGGAAGATAGGTAATAATGTATTTATTGGTAAAATGCGAAGGCTAGCAAAAGCAACTATATTTATTGTCTGTTTTTTGATGGCAGCAACTGTTGCTATTTGGGTAAACCAGTCAGCCAAATCTTTCGCTGTTACGAAAATAGATTTTATCGGCAGAGCAATATTTCCTACAGGTTCTCCGTTTCAGGGGACGGAAATTGGCGGACTTTCTGGCATTACTTATGATGCCGAGAAACAAGTTTATTATGCCATTTCTGATGACCGCAGCAGCAAGGCTCCGGCGCGCTTCTATACTCTCAAAATCAACTTGCAATCTGGGAAACTGGAAAAAGAGCAAATTACTTTTAGTGGTGTCACTACTTTATTAGATGAAAACGGTAAAGGTTTTCCTGAATTAAGTTTAGATCCGGAAGGGATAGCTTTTACTGGCAATAGCGTGTTTGTTTCTTCTGAGGGAGATGTCGATCGCCAAATAAATCCTTTTATCAAAGAGTTCTCTCTCGATGGTAAACTCCTGAAAACGCTGGCAATTCCTGAACTATTTTTGCCCGACGACAAAGGCAGTAAAGGCATCCGCAACAATCTATCATTTGAAAGTTTAACTTTAACGCCCGATCGCAAATACCTATTCACCGCCACCGAAAACGCCTTGGTTCAAGATGGCGCCGTAGTTTCCCTGGAAACCGGGAGTCCCTGCCGGATTGTGCGCTACGATGCGGTGAGCGGCACTCCAGAAGCATCGTTTCTCTACATCACCGAACCGCTACCTCCTGGTGCGAATCCTGTGGGAAAATTAACTAGCAACGGTTTAGTGGATTTGGTGGCGATCGACGATAACCGCTTGCTGAGTTTAGAGCGTGCTTTCTCCCTGGAAACCGGCACAACTATCAGAATTTTTGAGATTTCTCTGGAAAAGGGCGATCGTATTGAAGCACTCGAAAGCCTCAAAAGCCGTCTCAGCGAGGTTTCTCCCGCTCAAAAACGCCTGCTTCTGGATTTGGAAACCCTGAAAATTCCTCTAGACAACATTGAGGGCTTGACATTTGGCCCCGCCCTGGCGGATGCTAGCAGAGGTCTGATTTTGGTGAGCGACAACAACTTCAGTCCCCTGCAAGAGACTCAAATTTTGGGCTTCCAAATAAAAGTTCAAAAAACCTCTTGACAAAAGGTGAAGTTATAGGCATAATAGAAATTGTGCCTGAAAAAACGGCAAAACGAGGGACAGTAGTTCAATTGGTTAGAGCACCGCCCTGTCACGGCGGAAGTTGCGGGTTCGAGCCCCGTCTGTCCCGTTCTCTCGTAAATAAAAAGTTTAAAATACAAAGTTTAAGCTTTTGGTATTTTATTAATTGAGTAAGGAGGAGCGAAATATGACAGTTACGCTCATTAACCCCTCCCCAGAAAAAACTACACAGCGGGTGGTATTATCTAATATCAGTTGGCAAACTTACCAAACCTTATTAGCAGAAGCGGGAGACAAGAGATCCTCGCGTTTTTCGTATTCTCAAGAAGTATTAGAAATTATCATGCCATCAGATTTGCATGAAACTGTTAATTGTTTGTTGAAACAGTTTGTGACTACTTTAAGTGACGAATTAAAATTGAAACGCAAGGGATTTGGTTCGACGACTCTCAACCGTGAAGATTTAAAGCAAGGTGCAGAACCGGATTCATGTTTTTATATCCAAAATGTCGATCGTATTCGCGGCCGAAAAATTAACTTGTCAATCGACCCGCCACCAGATTTAATTATTGAAGTCGATCTCACCAGTCCATCTACTAATCGCTTTACTATCTACAAAAACTTAGGAGTTCCAGAAATTTGGAGATATCTCGGAGAGACTGTACAATTTTTTCAACTTCAGAACGGAGAATATGCGAGCTGTGAATACAGTAGCGCTTTTCCGATTGTTTCTTCAGAAATAATCAATCAATTTTTGCAGATGGCCGAGACGGAGGATGATACTACCATAATTGAGGCTTTGCGAGTATGGGTGAGGCACCAGTTGCGATCGCCCGAAAATGAGCAATAATACTAAACTTAATTTAACTAATTCCTTTATCCCACGGACGATCGACTCCCAGCAGCGCTCAAAGGTGCGAGGAAATAAACGGTCGGGCGATCTGATATGTCAGAACTAGGACGATGGGTACGAGAATCGGAATCGCCACTAGCAGTCCCCATTTGCCAAACCTAAGTTTTTGACCGTCCGATTTGAACAGGAAAATTACAGCGACAATTCCCATAAGTATCCAGAGACCACCGAAGCCCATGAAGACTGTATAGCCTGCATCTTGCATTTTTTTTGACCTTTAATAGTAGTCCATCTTTAATGTTACTTGCAGTCTGTTTCTGCTGACATTTTCTGATAGACCGATCGAACTTATTAAATATGACTCATTTTGAGTTGGGTTGGCAGCGACCCTGACTTTCGCACTCGATCCGCTGAGTTCGATCGCTCATAATTGTTGCTAAATCCGGCCTTCCCGTCAGCTTCAGCCGCCAGTGGGCCCAAATTCCGTACAGCCAATTGGCGATCGCCCCGATCGCTGGTAACTTAGTCACAGCATAAACCCAGCCCATACCTAAAATCTCGTAAGTGCGACGAAAAACCTCCACATTTTTAACAGTCGTACCGTCGGGTAACACCGCGTGAATCCGCCCCATCGCCGTTTCGTAGTCGATTCCGCCGTGGGCCTCCGGGTTGTAGCCATCATCCGCGATATCCACAAACGACACTAAACCTCGCCCTGCGTCGCGTTTTTTCAAGAAATTAACCTCCCGCACGCACAGAGGACATTCACCGTCGTACAGTAACTCAATCTGCCAAGCAGGCGCAACAGACTTGGGTGAGGGCGCAACAGATTCGGAAAACTCGGTTTTAGTAGCAGACATAGGGAAATATATTTTAATGTCGTCGATCGCACACAAACATTTTACAAGCATCAATAGTTATCAGGAGCACCTTGGGTACTCCTAAAGCAGTTATTTGTGGTGTGAAAAATAGTCCCAAAGGTCAATCCAGTCTTGGCCACCCGCAATGCTAATATCATCAAGATGCCTTCTCGTGCCTTGCCGGAGACTTTCGCCCGATCGCCCGATAGTCAAATATCAGACAAATCGAGGCAAAGCACCTGCCAAGCACAACTGTTAATTCGGCAACAAAATATAATAAAATTTGAAGTCTTAAACATCAGCTATTCCCCCAACCAGCAAATCGCCCCCAATCTAAAAGCAAAAATCTACATGAATGTCAGAGTCCGTCTAGCCCCCAGTCCCACCGGAAACCTACACATCGGTACCGCCAGAACCGCCGTATTCAACTGGCTGTTTGCCCGCAACCAAGGCGGCACATTCATCCTGCGGGTAGAAGACACAGACGTAGAACGTTCTAAAAGCGAATACACCGATAACATCCTCGAAGGCCTCACCTGGCTGGGTATGGAGTGGGACGAAGGCCCGAGTTTTCAGTCGCAGCGTCTGGAAATATACCGCCAAGCAGTCCAAACCCTTCTCGACAATGGACTCGCCTACCGCTGCTACACCACGTCGGAAGAACTCGACGAAATGCGGGAAGCACAAAAAGCCAACAAACAAGCCCCCCGCTACGACAACCGGCACCGCAACTTGACAAGCAAAGAGCGCGCAGCTTTTGAAGGCGAAGGGCGACAAGCTGTGATTCGGTTTATCATCGACGACGATCGCACAATTTCTTGGAACGACATGGTGCGCGACACCGTAACCTGGAAAGGTAGCGACCTCGGCGGCGATATGGTAATTGCCCGTGCATCCAGCGGCGGCGTCATCGGTCAACCCCTCTACAACCTCGCCGTAGTTGTCGATGACATCGACATGGGCATCACCCACGTCATCCGCGGCGAAGATCACATCGGCAATACTCCGAAACAAATATTGCTGTACGAAGCTTTGGGCGCGACAATCCCAGAATTTGGCCACACGCCGCTGATTTTAAACTCCCAAGGGCAAAAGCTTTCTAAACGCGACGGCGTAACCTCGATTTCTGACTTCAAAGATATGGGCTACCTGCCCGAAGCTTTAGTTAATTACATGACTTTGCTCGGTTGGACTCCGCCGGATTCAACGCAGGAAATATTTACACTGTCGGAAGCAGCAGAATTATTTACATTCTATCGAGTCAACAAAGCTGGTGCAAAATTTGATTGGGATAAACTCAATTGGCTAAACAGTCAATACCTGCACAAAATGCCAGTGCCGCAATTGACAGATTTGCTGATACCTTATTGGTGGCAGAAAGGCGGTTATGAGTTTGACTTGGAGGCAGACCGCCCTTGGCTCGAACAAATAGCTGCTTTAATCGGGCCGAGTCTCGTTCGCTTAACCGATGCTGTGGATATGTGTAAGGTATTCTTCTCCACCACCGTGGAATACGAAGAAGAAGCACTCGCACAGTTGCAGCAACCAGGGGCTGCACAGGCTTTACAAGCAGTTGTAGAAGCGATGGAAAGTCATTCCTCCCTGACATCAGCGGAAGCTCAGAAAATCACTAAAAAGCTCAGTAAAGAGAAAAATCTTAACAAAGGGCTAATTATGCGATCGCTCAGAGCCGCTCTGACAGGTGCAATGCACGGCCCCGACCTGATAGAATCTTGGGTAATCCTTCACCAGCGAGGAACGGCTAAAACCCGCTTGGTTGATGCCATTAGCAACTTGAATTTGCCGGCTGTTGGTGTCGCGGCCGAAACTCCTACCCCAGAACAGCAAAACGCGGAAACTGCAACCGAAACTTCTGTCGCACAACAGCCGGCAGCGTCCGTTTCACCAGCCGAAATACCGACTTCAGCACCAGAGGTTTCAGCAGTCGAAATATCGGCTCCTGAAGCAGTGGCGGCGTCCGTTTCAGCAGTCGAAATACCGACTTCAGAAACAGGCGAAGTGTCGGGTCTTGAACCAACCGACGGGGAGGTTGCAGCAGTCGAAATACCGGCTCTTGAAACAGCCGCAGCAGCAGTTGAAATACCTGCCGCCAACCAGCAAAAAACTATTGCGAGTGGAGAAATGACTTCATCAAACGAACCAGAAACAACCGTTATCATCACCGAAGTTCCTGCCGGAAATGAAGCAGACAGTTCAAGCGGTACAACAAAAGTCATAATTACCGAAGAACCGCCAAGTCAGGCCCAGCAGATCAAAGAACAAATTATAGCAATTTTGTCCGAGTTTCCCGCTTACATCGGCAGCTTTTACGAACAGTACAAAAGTCCCCTGACTGTTATCGGGGTAATTGTAGCCTCGATTGTCTCTTTGAAAGTGCTTTTGGGCGTAATAGACGAACTCAACGACATCCCCCTGTTAGCACCCACATTCGAGCTAATTGGTATCGGATACACCGTGTGGTTTGTCTACCGCTATTTGCTGCGATCGTCCAATCGACAACAATTAGGTCAAGAAATTCAAGCCTTGAAAGAACAAATTTTCGGCAAAAAATCCTAAATTTTTGCGGTAATTTGTTGAATTTATACCCGACACTGATAACTTTAAATAAGTTGTTAGTGTCGGGTTTTTAAATGACTAATAACTAATGACTAAACCCCAGCCGCAGTAAAAGCCGCCCAATAATAAGGATTAGCAAAAGGATAGGGTTTGCGGTTGCGAATTTGCTGCAAAGAAGCCTCCGCAATCAGGCGAGAACTTTGAGAAAGCCGATCGAACATTTGCGAAATTTGAGGTTGAAAATCCGCCAGCAACACCTCCAATTCCTCGCTAGTCAAATCCCGCAGCCACCTTTGAGCGTCCCCCAGCGCGATCGCCACATCTCCCACCTGCAACCGAGAAAACCGTCCCAGATTTTCATAAAACTTGCTCGTCAGCAGCAGCGTAGAAACATCGTTCACCTTCCAAAGACTGCTAACCACACTAGACGTGCCAGCATACAACAAACCCGCCGACAAACCCACAAAATCTCCTCCAGCACCGCTAACTCCGCCCGCGGCAATTTCGCAACCCGATAAAGTAACTAAAAAATATTGTCGAAAATCTAGATTGAAAATTTCCTCCAAACTCAGAGAATCATTCCTCAAAAACACTGCGGATTTCAGTGGCCAAGCCAAATTAAGCAAACTCAAACAAGCAAAGTGAGCGCATTTTTTCTGCTGCAACTGCCCTATTTCCTGGGGCGAGTTTCCATTATTAGCAGACATTTCTTGGGAAAAAGCCTCTTTAATTGCCGGCTTATGGCGCACAACTTCTGTACTGGCAAAATACTGGGAAATAGTGCCGATTTCAATGTTGCTGTAGAACGCATCTCTGGTGAAAGTTGGAATTGCCAAAAGCTGCTGCAAACCGGGTCTGTACCGACCAAGAGCCGCTCCGTGTGCACTTTGTCTCAACAGCAATAGCTGACAGCTAGGAGCATAGCGAATTCCTCCGGCAAATCGATCGATCAAATAAGCAGCAGGCGCTGCAACGTCGCCAAAAGACGAACTTTGAGAAAAATCCGAAAGGCTGTAGGTTTCCAGATCAAAACCGCTGCGATCGCTCCACCCAGACCTAAAAATTCCCCCACCATCATCAAACCCGTCTCTCCCCGCCAAAGGCAAAGCGTGGAGTGGCAAAGCGTGCAAAAATCGGTGCGGCACAAAAATCAGCCGATCGCAATTATCGGGAATCAGCGCCACCACTCGATCGACTTCCAGCATCGTAGCCAAGCGTTTGAGGCGAGCCGGGAGATGATTGATCCAGCGACCTTTTTGTTCAGAATAAGCGGTGAGGTACTCCTGGCCCCAACTTTCGGCAGCCAAAGCATTTTCCGACGAACACAGGTGAACGGCGGGATATTGTGCACTCTTTACCACCACAAAAGCAACCAGCAACTCTCCCAAACTCGCCCACACCACAGCAGCGCAATTGTCATCAGGCAACAATTGGCGAATTTGCTCGAAAGCGATCGGTTCAACTTTGTGAGCTAGGCTGAAGAAAGGATCGTTTGCCTGCACCTCCCGCGCAATCAACCTATCAAACTGCTTCCACAATTGATTTAAGTGCATGAAGTCCGAGTTCGGCACCAGAGAACCGCTGTTCAAACCTTGGCTATCGCCCTCAGAAATTAAGGTCGTGTTCGGCTCAGGTTCTCCCTGTTCTTGGTGCCGCTGTTCCCCCGCTATTTCCAGTCGCAGTGACTCTAACTCGCTTCGCACCGCTGCAGGAATTTCGGCTTTCGGAGTCAAGTGGCATTTAACCAGCAGTTCTACCAAATTCCGATTTTTGTGGCGTTCGGCGTATTCCAGAGCCTTAGCGTAATATTCAGGTTGGGTAGCGCCGAGTTCCAAGCAAACTTGCACCAGGCATTTATAGAGTCCCGCCCAAGTGCGGGTTAATTTGACTTTTTCGGTACTCGTCCGATCGCCAAAATCGACTGTATCAACCCCAACTTCGCAACGCAAGAATTCAACAGTATCGACCGCAGCAGTAAAAACCCCGTAAGCGCGAAGCAAGTCGCCTCGAACTCGGTAAGCTTGACCCAAATAAAATAAAATTTCAGCCCAGCGGTGGGGATAGGTTTCGCGAGTGTAGACTTGACAGGCGCTGTGATAGCAGCCGATCGCGCTTTCCATGTGCGACACATTTTCCGCCTCCGTCAGTTGCGAATAAGCTCTGCCGAGATAAATTTGCAGCATTGCCCAGCGGTTGGGATAGGCCTGCCTGGTGTAGACTTCGCCCGCATTTTGATAGCAGGCGATCGCGCTTTTGAGGTTGCGGTTTTTTTCCCCTTTCACGTGTTCGCAGAAAGCGCGGCCGAGGTAGGCACACAGCATTGCCCAGCGTTCTGGAGATTTTTGGCGGTTGCAAAACAGCAAAGCATTTTGATAGCAGGCGATCGCCATTTCCATATTTTCGGCTTTTTCCCCTTTCACCCGCCGACTGTAGATCCTACCGAGGTAAGTTTGGATCGAAGCCCAGGCTTCGGGAAATTTGATCCGGGTGTAGACTTGTAAAGCATTTTGATAGCAGGCGATCGCCATTTCCATATTTTCCACCGGATCGCCTTTGATGCGATCGACAAACACCCGACCCAAATTCCTTTGAGTCGTCGCCCACTGCTGCGGAAAAGCTTCCCGAGTCCGCACCTGCAAAGCTCTCTGATAGCACGTAACCGCGTATTCGAGATTTTCAGCTCGGTTGCCCTGCGGCAACTCGCAGTAAGCATTTGCCAAATTATTTTGAGTTGTAGCCCAACGCCGGGGAAACACCTTGCGGTTGTAGACTTGCAAAGCATTCTGGTAGCAACCGACTGCCTGTTCCAGATTTTGGGCTTTGTCGCCCCGCAGCCGGCGGCTGTAAGCACGGCCGAGATTGTTTTGAGTGCTCGCCCACTCTTCCCCGAAAGTTTCGCGGGTGCGAACTCGCAGCGCGTTTTGATAGCAGGCGATCGCCTGTTCTAGATTGTCTGCCGGATCTCCCCTGAGACGCTCGCTGTAAGCGTTGCCTAGATTGTTTTGCAGCGTCGCCCACTGTTCCGGGTACTGTTCGGGCGTGCGTACTTGTAGGGCATTTTCAAAGCAAGCGATCGCCTGTTCGATATTTTGAGCCTTATCACCTTTGGGGCGATCGCTGTAAGCGTTGCCCAGATTGTTTTGCATCACCGCCCATTCTTGGGGAAAGTCTTTGCGGGTAAACACCTTAGCAACTGTTTCGTAACCGGCAATTTCGATTTCCAAGTTGTGAGCTTTGCTGCCGAGGGGAAACCGCCCAATTTTGTTGCTCAGATTGCCGATTAACGCTGCAATGCGCCTAGTCTCAGATTCTTTGGCAGCAGAGAACACCAAATTGGCCCAGTGGCGCAGCAATTCTGCGAAATTCTGGTCGAGTTTGTCTAAATTGTTTCTCAGAAGCGAGTACAGGTGCTGCGAATCAGCACCGCGCGCGACTGCTTGCAATACTTCTGCTAAAAAAGCCAGATATGCTGCCCCGGTTGCGGGCAATTTATAATTCCCTTTTGCCGATTCTAAGGGTGCGATCGCCCTTTGGAAAAATTTTGCAGCTTTCAGCAAGCTTTCTCGCGTCAGTACCACTTCTTCCAAATAAAGCGTTTGCACGAACCCAAAGTCGATCGACTTTGGGTTCGTCCTCAAAATCAAATCTATTCCTGAGTCCCCAGGATTTTCCAGCAGCGCTTGGAGCATATTAACATCAGTTTTGCGACGCTGTTCGTCCATCGTGCATTCCGCCAAACTATTAACCATAGGAGCGCTGCTTCCGTGCAACCAAGTGAACTACCCACCGCTAAATCGTAGTACCGAATATAGTAGGGGCTTGTGTACTCATAGGCGAGGGCCTTAGCTTAGACTTTCGTCCAACCTTTGGTCTTACCTCGCATCCTAAAGCCGAAATGGCTGAACCTTCTTGCGCCTTTAGTATTTTGATACCTTCTGCTTTCATATTTATCCCTGCTTTCTTCTCGCGAGCGCGATCGGTAGCACAGTGAGGACAAGTCTCTTCCCTCATATCTAATGGCATCTCGGTCATTTGATAGAAACAATTAGAACAGAGTTTAGAACTGGAAACCCCTCTATCAATCTGGACTAAGTTCCCGCCTTTGCGTTCCAACTTGTAGGCTAAGAAGTTGGTAAAACTTTCCCAAACCTCATCCGATCTTGCTTTTGCCAAATTTTGATTGCGAATCCTGTTCCAGAAATGAAATTTTTCTACTCTGACCGCGAGTCGATCGCTGACCAACTTATAACTAAGTTTATGTAGAAAATATTGCCACAATTTCCTAAACCGCTCGCCTACCTTTGCCACAGCTTTTCTATATTTGTGTTCAGAATTACTGCTTTTATGCTGGGCTTTTAACTTTTGCTGCTGGTGCTTCAAGTTCTTCTCCTGCTTGGCAAAATGCTTGGAACTGTCATATTTATATCCTTTTAAATTGCCAGCAATTCTACCTTGTTTTGTTTTATGGCTCTCAGCATTCTTGATTTTAGTCAGTATAGATACCAGATATTTATCGGAATATTTTTTACTAATAAGTGAAGTCTCAATTTTTCCCTCACTTAATCTATATCTCTTTATTCTTTTCCAGGTCATTTTCCTATAATTTAAAATTATAGTACGCACAAATTTAACTTTTTTAGAATTCTGAAATAACAGTTTTTTAGCTTGATATGGTAACTTATAAAACCCAGTTATTTCATCAAAAAACTTTTTGTATGCAGTCGTTAAGTTGAGTGTAGCATCTTGCCCAAATTGGCTGTAACACTGACTTAAACCTACACTTCCCTCGGATTTTTTGATAGCAGGTAAAAGTGTGTTGAGGCCGGAGTAGCCACGTTTTTTACCAGTTTTTTTATAAACTTTAATTGATTTATTTAGATCGTAATTAGACCACCAACGCGCACCCCCAAAAGTTGAAGCTACTGGTATTTGTTGATTTTGGGTAGGATACAAACGAACTTGGATAGCCTTGTGTAGCAATCAACATCACCTCCTTGATTCTTCTATTCTCTCACAATATACAGTTGACGATCAAAGCATTACGAAAAAATTTTGTGACGAGGATTACATATTTCTCTCTAGAAAGCGAGCCCCAAAATTACTTGAGGATGCAATCGTCGTCACCCCCCCCTTCCCACTATAACGGTACTCAGTTGAGTTGGAAGGGCGCGAAATTAAACCACGATTCACACCCAACAGACACTCACATAGGGAAACTAGCACCTACGATCGCTAATAGTATAATTTTGCGCGCTGCTCTTTAGTAAAATCGCAGTTCAAAACACCGTCAGTCTGTCAGGGCGGGTTTCACAGACAGTTCTAAATTTGACAAACCCGCCCTGACAGACTTGCAGCGGGGCGGGTTTACTTTTACCCCGATCGGACTTAGGCCAAAAAACCGGGCTTATGGGAAACTATTGGGTTTGGTAACGAGGAATCTCGAAAGAAACCCGGTTTCTGAGGAAGAGTGTGTCCTCGACTAAGTGAGTTATCTAGGATATGGCGCGAGTTTCAGCGCTACAGCTAACAAAAATCAACTCAGTAAATTTTACTGTACCGCTTGAGAACGCAGCGCTGATTCCACTGCCTGCAGAGCTCGATCAACTTCAGCAGCAGTGACAATCAGCGGCGGGACAAACCTCAGCACTTTTGGCCCTGCAGGAACCAACAAAACTCCTGCGGCGATGGCAGATTTGACAATATCAGCCGATGTCAGTTCGATGTCAGCTTGCAATTCCATCCCGACAATCAAACCCCAGCCGCGCACTTCGGCAATTAAATGCGGATATGTGGCCGCCAACTTGTTGAGCCCTGCTTTCAACTGTTCCCCGCGCTGCTGCACGTTTTCTAGAAGGTTTTCCCGTTCTAAAGTTTGGCAAACGCACAAAGCTACAGCGCAAGCAAAAGGATTGCCGCCGAAAGTGCTGGCGTGACTTCCCGGTTCAAATACATCGCAGAAAGATTTGCACAGCATAGCGCCGATCGGGATACCGCCGCCCAATCCTTTGGCAGATGTAAAGATATCCGGTTCAATGCCGAGGTTTTCGTAGCCCCAGTATTTGCCGCTGCGTCCCATCCCGACTTGCACTTCGTCGAGAATGAGCAAAATGCCTTTTTCGTCGCAAATTTCCCGAATGCGCTGGAAGTAGGCGATATCTCCGGGGCGAACTCCGCCTTCGCCTTGCAGCGCTTCCAGCATAATTGCAGCAACTTGGCGTTCGTCTTTGTCGAGTTGCTCGATCGCCGTTTCGATCGCACTAATATCGTTGTAGGGCACATAGTGAAATCCGGGAACCAAAGGGCTAAAACCCTTCTGATATTTAGGCTGTCCCGTTGCCGTAATTGTCGCCAAAGTCCGCCCGTGGAAACTCGCAACAGCGGTAATGATTGTCGGATTCGAGATATTTAATTTTTCGTGGGCGTACTTGCGGGCGAGTTTAATTGCCGCTTCATTAGCTTCAGCGCCGGAGTTGCAAAAGAAGGCTCTGTCCGCGCAAGAATGGTCTACAAGCCACTTCGCCAGCTCGCCCTGTACGGGGATGTAATAAAGATTAGAAACGTGGTGTAGGGTTTGAATTTGCTGAGTTACCGCTGCAATCATTGCCGGGTGCGCGTGTCCCAGAGTGCAGGTAGCAATACCAGCCACAAAATCGAGATATTCGCGGCCCTCGGTATCCCAAACGCGGCAGCCCAGGCCCCGTTCTAGGGCGATCGCAAAACGCCCGTAAGTCGTCATTACATAGCTGTCGAAGCTCTCAGAACTGAAGGGACTGGCTTCGGCTTGCACGCTTGGTTCTTTTAGTAAGGTTTCTGGACTCACGAATCGCTCCTTAACACATAATATGCAGACCTCGATTGTACGGTAAAAATCCAGGTTAGCGGTGCAGGCTGTTAGTTTTGTCATAAAATCATAACAGTAACAACAATTAATCCCTCACAAATCTACTGATGAGTTATTACATTTCTCCTAACTTTCTCGATAAAGTTGCGGTGCACGTCACTAAGAACTTTTTAAATTTACCCGGGGTAAGAGTTCCCCTAATTTTGGGAATTCACGGCCGCAAAGGAGAAGGCAAAACTTTTCAAACCGAACTGGTTTTTCGGCGAATGGGCTTTGAACCGGTGATGATATCTGGTGGGGAATTAGAAAGCCCGGATGCAGGAGATCCGGCGCGTTTAATTCGCTTGCGCTACCGGGAAGCTGCGGAGCAAATTAGGGTGCGGGGCGAGATGTGCGCCATCTTTATTAACGATTTGGATGCTGGTGCTGGCAGGTTCGATACTACTACTCAATATACTGTCAATACTCAGATGGTCAATGCGACTCTGATGAATATTGCTGATAATCCAACTAACGTGCAGTTACCGGGAAGTTACGACAGTACGCCGCTGCACCGAGTGCCGATTATTGTCACCGGAAATGATTTTTCAACGCTGTACGCGCCGCTGATTCGCGACGGGCGGATGGAGAAGTTTTATTGGGAACCCAGCCGGGATGATAAAATTGGCATTGTTGGGGGAATTTTTGAGTCGGACAAATTGTCAAAAACCGATATTGTGGCGTTAGTGGATAATTTTGCCGATCAGGCGATCGACTTTTTTAGTGCTTTGCGATCGCGCATTTATGACGAACAAATCCGCGAATTCATTCACAAAGTAGGAATCGAGCGAGTTTCCAAGCGTTTGGTAAACACTTTGGAAGCAGCGCCAGATTTTCATAACCCGAATTTCAGTCTCGCTCATTTATTAGAAATGGGCAGTTTGATGGTGGGCCAACAAAAGCGGATTAAGGAAATGCGCTTAGTAGATGAATACAACCAATCGCGGCTGTTTAACGTTCAAGGAACCCCCAATGCCCCTGCTGCTGCTGCGCCCACGCAAAGTGAATTAAACGACCCGTCATCCAAATATTATAAGGCTTACGTGGAGCCAAGTTCTGAAGCGGGTAACGGTCATGCGGCGCGGCTGAGTTCCGAGGTGTTGGAACAAGTAAAGCAGTTATTAGCAAGAGGCTGCAAAATTGGGATGGAATATGCAGATAATCGCCGATTTAAGACTGGTTCTTGGCAAAGTTGCACGACGATTAACAATGCACAGGAAAAAGAGGTGGTTGCATCTTTAGAAACTTGTTTGGCGGAACACGGCGGCGAATACGTGCGGCTGATTGGTATCGATCCAAAAGTCAAGCGGCGGGTAGTTGAAACTATTATTCAGCGGCCGCAGGGTTAAAGCTAAAGTAGTTAAAGTTATGAAGGACACAACAATGTTGTGTCCCTACAGGCAATATCTTCATCTCGCCGTAGACTACTGGACAGACAGAGATTATGCAAACCAGTGGCGAATTAATTCTACTTGGAAACGGTAGCCCTCACTAACTTCCTCAATCCATTCGCGTTGCAGAAGTAAATTGAGAGCATCAGATTTATTGGGAAAGTGTTGCAAAATAGTTAATCTGCTGACTGTTGCCCCTTCTCCTCGTGCTGCCAAAAACTGCAAAATAGCTAATCCTGCTGCATCTGCTTGATTGCAGGGCTTGCGATCAAATTGCTTTACGTACTTAATTTTGAGTAGTTTCATAAATATAACGATCGCTAGAAAACTATATCAAAGAAAGGATTAAATAAATTATCGAAGGACTGCATCTGTTTTAACCCTTCTTCCTGCCAATCATCCCCCATTTCCCCATCTTCCAGACTAAATAATCGTTCTCGACAAAGGATTTGCAGCAGCAGAGGCCAGCATATACTTTGAGTCAAAATCCACTCGACATCCTCAGCCGCAAAAGGCATGGGCAAACTGGCTATGAACTCGCGCGCTTCAGATTCAGTCAAAGCACCCAGATTTGCGGTATATCCAAAGATAGTGAAAAAAGGCGAACTATGTCCGGTGCGACGTGCTAAGTCGATCGGCGATTCTGGAGTGGCCAAGACAAACCCTAAATTCCCATTGGTTTGGTATGTTCTCAAAAAGTGCAAACTCTCCCAAAACTCATCATCTAATTCGGGACAGCGCTGTAAACCTACACCAATTTCATCAAATAAGATGACTGTAGGCTGAAGTAAATTACTGCTAACCACATCCATAAATCCCTCTAAGTCGCAAGGGGTGGGAACTGACATTTTTAGGCATTCTAAAATGTAGCCCAGCAACCCTTCCCGACTCTGCCGTCGCGGATCTTGAAAATCTACCAAAATCCAGCGATAGTTTTCTGGAGAGGGCAACCAGTCAGATTTTTGACCGGGACGCAACTGTGCTGTTGGGGTGGTGGTAATATTTTTCAAGTATTGCAGCAAAGAAGTCTTGCCACTGCCGCTCTTGCCGATAATGGCAGCATTTGGCAGGGGACGGCGTTTCAGTAAGTCGAATAGGCGTTTTAGTTCCTTCTGCCGCCCGAAAAAGTAGCGCGGATGGGTGATGGGAGTGCCAGTTACAAACGAGGAAGTTTCGCTATCTTCTGCATTTTGCAGTTGATTTTTAGGAGCCAAATCACAGTCAACCTCCTCCAGTTTTAGCCGAAGCGCCCTAAAAACAAGTTCAAGAGAGCTTTTTTCGACTCCCTGACCCCGCACTATCTTCCTGACTGTATCAGGATGTAACGTTTCGCCGTTGAGCTCAAGTTGAATTTTTTCATGGATTTTACGGACGGCGTATCTTTCGCTGGTGATACCCAACCGATCTATCTCAGCCTGAAGTTTCTGCTTTCCTGTGGGTGTCAGTATCACACCGCGATCGCGCTGCTGCGTCCGTGAATTCATAAATTGGCGAAGTTTAACGTTCGGGTGACGATATTCCCGAACTTAAGGAAGATAGTAATAGTTTATATGAACTTAAGCCAGTAAACCAAGTTTGCTCGGATCTCAGCCTCCCAAGCTGAAAAGCTAGCTGGAACTGAGATGGCAAAGTTAATTACTCAAAATCTACAAAGTTCCTGCCTATCGTCTTCAGAATCGTCCCAAAGCTGTTTCAGTAGGTGGAAGATAGACAGTGTACAGTTTAAAGAAATGAAATGCTTCTTAATAAGTCCACTTCCAACCCACCATTCCGTTCTGATGATTACCCAGAAATGGAGCGAGATGTCATTCAAGAACGTTTGCGTCAAGCTAAATTTAGTTTTAACGTGACTATTGGGTTAAAAATAGTAAACGCCTTTATGAGTATTTTAGTCATCGTACTGTTGTTTTCTGGAAAAGTCACAGAAGGCTCAGTTGCCACCGCTGGCGGATTAACATTAAATATTGTCAGCGGTAGGTTACTCAAGTTTACAAAAGAAACGAACGACAGACTCGATCGCCTAGCCAAAGAATTCAAAGACGACGATTAAATAAAAATCGTTAAAGTAGGGTGCGCCTTCCGCACCTGACAAATTACCAATTCCACTAATACGCGGTTTACAAGTCAAAGTAGGGCGCGCATTCCGCACCCTACAAATTCAACTAACGCGCACCTGACAAATTCAAGTTAAATTCTGCAAAAATTCATCAAAAGTTGCCCGATCGGGCATAGCACCTTGAGCACCCACTTTAGTTGTGCACAAAGCGCCTGCTGCTGCGCCCCACCGCACCGCTTCTGACAAGGACACACCGGCATCTAAGGCCGAGGCCAACCCGCCGTTAAAAGCATCGCCAGCAGCCACAGTGTCGATCGCCTCCACAGCAAAAGCCGGTACAAAAAACGTTTCATCCGCCGTAACAGCAACAGCCCCGCGATCGCCCAATTTGACAATAACATTCTTGACACCGCGCTCCTGCAAGTGTTTGGCAGCTACAATCGCGGTTTCGGTGTCATTCACCCGAAAACCGACTAACTGGCCCGCTTCCACTTCATTCGGCGTGATAATGTCAATTAGGGGATAAAGTTCGATCGGCAAATCCGGCCTAGCCGGTGCTGGATCGAGAATAACCCGCACCCCCGCTTGACGAGCAGCTTTCGCAGCTTTTTGGACAACTTCCAGGGGAATTTCTAACTGTAACAGCACAGATGTAGCTGCTGTTAACAGTTTTTTGAGACGTTCTATATCTGCTTCACCGACATTGTTATTCGCGCCCGGAATCACAATAATATTATTTTGGCCTGTCTCGTCTACGGCGATAATTGCCACTCCTGAATGAGTATTTTGGTCGATTAATACATTGTCTGTATTTACCCCATAAGATTGTAAATTTGTCAATAATTCTTCAGCAAATTTATCGTTGCCGACGCGACCGATGATGTGGGTGGCAGTGCCAAGACGGGCGGCGGCGACGGCTTGATTTGCTCCTTTGCCACCGCCGGCCGTGAAAAAATTGCTACCGATGATAGTTTCCCCTGGCTGCGGCAACCGGGGAGTTTTTGCTGCTAGGTCGATGTTGATACTGCCGAATACGATGATGCTCATAAATTATTCAATTTGGTAATTGGTAAGCTGTAGCGCATTTAATTTGTAAGCTACTTTTTACTTAAACTCTTGTGGCGCTGGCAGGATAGCCCGGGGCGATCGATTTTCAATTTAAATGCCAAATAGTTTAATTGGTAATTGGTAATTGGTAATTCTCCCACTCTCCCATTCTCCCCCTCTCCCTCTCTCCCACTCTCCCACTCTCCCTCTCTTCCTTAAGACGTGCTAGAACAGTTATGGTCTTCATCGGTCAATTCAATGGCTGCAATTACTCTCGATCGCAATCCCTGTGTCCTGCTAGTTGAAACAGACGAAGTTCTCGCCGGACACTTGAGTCTCGACTTAAAATCCTCCGGCTATGAACCGGTAGTAGCTTCTAACACCGCCACCGGCCAAAATTTAGCCCGTGAATTGCAGCCTGCTTTGATTGTAATTGACCGGATACTTGGCGCTGAGTCGGGGCTGTCACTGTGTTCTTACCTCAGAAGTATTGGCAATCGGGTGCCGGTGCTGCTATTGGTCGGTCGTGATACAGTGGACGATCGCGTCGCTTGTCTGGAAGCTGGCGCGGATGATTATTTTCTGAAACCTTACCGCACTGAGGAGTTTTTGCAGTTGGTGCGCTTGTATTTGCAGCCGGATAACAGCAGCAACGAACAATTGAGGTTTGGCGATTTAGTTTTGGATTTGGCCTCTAGGCGGGCCTTACGCAACGGACGGGCGATCGACCTGACGATGAAGGAATTTGAACTGCTAAAGTATTTGATGGAACATCCCCGCGAGGTTTTGACTCGGGAACAAATTCTGGAAAATGTTTGGGGTTACGACTTTTTGGGTGAGTCGAATGTAATTGAGGTTTACATCCGCTATCTGCGGCTCAAAATTGAAGATGAGGGCGAAAAGCGCTTGATTCAGACGGTGCGCGGTGTTGGCTATGTGATGCGGGAAGCTTGAAGCGGTCAGTTGACTGTTGACTGTTGACTGTTGACTGTTGACTGTTGGCTAGTTCCAATGTCCAATATCCAATGTCCAATAGTCAATTAGCAATCTAAAATCTAAAATCTAAAATCTAAAATCATTATGAGTTATTTAACTAATTTGCTCGGTATTGGAGTAAGTATATTTTTGCTGGGATGTTCGCCGACTTTACCCATCGCGAATGCTGGTGCTACTGGTATTTTGGCGGATCGGTCTCCGACGGCGAAAACATCGGGTCAACTGCTGCCTGTTTCTGCTAGAGCTCGGATAGCCGATCGCCCAATCGAACTCGAAGTGGCGAAAACAGCGGAACAGCAGGCTATGGGTTTAATGTACAGAACTTCTTTGCCGGATGACAGAGGAATGCTGTTTGAGTTTAAACCGGCGCGGCGGGTCAATTTTTGGATGAAAAATTGCAAGATTTCTCTGGATATGATTTTTCTGCGGGATGGGGTGGTTGAGGCGATCGAAGTTTCTGCACCTCCTTGTACTGCCGATCCTTGTCCTACCTACGGGCCCGATACTGCTGTCGATCGAGTTATTGAACTCCGGGGCGGGCGGGCTGCTGAACTCGGTGTCAAAGTGGGCGATCGTATTGAAATCGAGTTTTTTAACGAAAACCTCGATCAATAAACAATCCCCCGGTTTCCCTCGCCCAGAGATCCCCCTGCCTTCGGAATACCGGCGAAAATTTAGAAACTTTACAAAAATTGATAAAATCTATTAGAATATTAATGTAAGATTCAGTACAAACACCGAAAGATTTGCTACGATGTCGATCTCAGTCAGTCAGGACTTGAGCTTGTTTCCGGAAGCTGTAGATGGTTGGTCGCAGGTATGAGACGAGTCAGCGACTCGTTACCAATCCTGAGAGACGATACTCAGCCTCAAGGTGTAGCAACACGAAAAGAAATTCTCTGGAAGTTCTGGCGATCGAGCTAAATCGACTAAACCTATCTAAAGTAATATGCTACGAGCCAAGTTAATTGGCGGTAATTGGCAAACTTAACTTCTGGTAGCAGTTTCAGGTTTGATCGAAATATCTAACTAATTTTCCCGAAGTAGATTTGCGGATTCTGCATTTCGGCAGATGAAGTTAAACTCTGAACTTGGTTTAGTAGTTTTAGGTAGCAGAATTTATTCTGATTCGCGCTGCAAAGATGCCGAGGTATTCAGTTTAGGTTCGATCGCGATTACCAGTCGATCGGGCAGACATCAGCAAAATTGCAAAACCTTTCACTTTTTGGGAAAGGTTAGCTTGTGCGCTTGCACTCAGCATTACGTTTGGCAGTTCAACCGCTAATAGCGTTTTAAAAGCTATCGACGGTAACAAGACAAATTTAAAACTGGCTTATTACTCATCCAAAACATCAGGTTCACATCAGAAAATGGTGTCCTATACTTAGAGGTGAAATCACATGGCACCCGCTAAATACACTCGATTAATTCGATTTTTACAAGAAGATTTGGCAATTTCCCCCGCGTCAATTGCTGTCGCCGAACGTGTCGGCGATAACAAACAGCGGCAGCGCGATCAAGACCCGAATTCCTTGCCGATGGTTCTGTGGCAATACGGTTTAGTCACTCTCGAACAGTTGGATAAAATCTTTGATTGGTTATCCGAAGCATATTAAAAGGATTTTAGATTTTAGAGAGCATCAAAAATCTAAAATCCTTTAACAACTGAGATTAGGATTCAGCCAAGAATTTGGCAGCAGCGGCAACCCCGGCACCAGGAGTGTAGCCTTCATGACCCAATTCTCGCAACACGACTTCTAAAGAGGAAATTGCTGCTAGAATATCGCGATCGCACACAAAGCCCAAATGACCGATTCGGAAGATTTTACCTTTCAAATGGTCTTGTCCGTCGGCGAGAGCAATGTCAAATCTCTTTCTCATCAAAGTCCGTACTTTTTGAGCATCTACGGATTCTGGCGGCATAACCGAAGTAATCGCAGGGCTGGCCGCATCATCAGCGGCAAACAACGGTAAACCTAAAGCTTTTACAGCAGCGCGAGTAGTTGTCATCAACCGTTTGTGCCGCGCGAAAACATTTTCCAACCCTTCTGTTTTCATCATCTGCAGCGATGCTTGCAGGGCAAAAAACATATTGACCGGTGGAGTAAAAGGAGTGGTATTTTTGGCAGCGTCTTTGCTATATTTGCCCAAATCCAAATAATAGCGGGGCAGTTTCGCAGTTTTGTAAGCTTCCCAAGCTTTGGGACTGACAGCCACAAAACCCAAACCTGGAGGAATCATGTAAGCTTTCTGAGAACCCGAAGCAATGACATCGATGCCCCAAGCGTCCATCGGAATATTGACAGCGCCTAAACTGGTGACAGCATCGACCATAATTAAAGCTTCACCGTGGGCCTTAACGTGGCGGTTGATGGTTTCGAGGTCGTTGAGGACGCCCGTGGAGGTTTCCGAGTGGGTGATGATGACAGCTTTGATTTGCTTCTCTGTATCTGCTTCGAGTTTTTCGCGGAAGTTTTCGGGGTCTAAAGGTTGGCCCCACTCGGCTTTAATAATTTCGGCGTTTAAACCGTAAGCTTCGGCGACTTCGGCCCAACGTTCACCAAATTTGCCGTTGCATCCGACTAAAACTCGATCGCCCGCACTTAGGAAATTAATTATCCCAGCTTCCATCGCGCCGGTACCAGAAACCGTTAAACTCAGCACGTCACTTTTTGTTTGGTGCAGCCATTTCAAGTTTTCGGTACATTCTGCAAAAATCCCGTCAAATTCCTTGCTGCGGTGGCCCATCGGGTGTTTTGCCATCGCTAACAATGCCGCTTCAGGCACCGGCGTCGGGCCGGGAATCATCAGCATTAATTTGTTGTCCATGATATTGTCCTAAGTTTTTCTGTGGGAGTTATATAGAATAAATCAAATACGATACGTCACGTCGCGTCGATACTCTAAGTTTTTTAACTTTTAACTCCCTTGTGGTTAATTTCATTTAGAGCCCAGCGATGTTCTACCGCTAAGTTCGATCGCTCGCAGCTTTGTTCTAATTGCTTTTGAATGGCAAGGGCTTTACGCAGTGTAATAATAAGTTGGTGAACTTGTTGCTGCTGCGGCGATTGTGGACTGACAGCAAACATCGTTTTGCGCTCTAACAATTGAAGTAGCAATTCATAATGAATGTACGAAGGAAGGGGGATTGGCTCCATGAAAGCTAACATACCTCAGCGAACCGACACCCCATTGCAATTGCATGAGGCATCACAGGTGAACATTAGATGCCCGATTTTTTATTTGTGTTCTAACCGTACAATAACCCCTGCTTTGCCGATCAAATATTCGGGGCTGGGTGCGTTGGACACGCTAAATCTTGCGATCGACAGGCTTACAGAATAGATTTAATTGCTTTCTGGCAAAATATTTCTATGCAATATAGCTTTCAGTGCTATTTCTTTTTTACAGTAGCGCTTGAGTCGATGCAGGCTAGAAATTCTCATTATTTACCTACTTAATCATTTTTTATCAGAATTAAGGGTGGTTTGTCAAGCGGTCTCGCCTTTCACAGGCTGGGAGGGCGAGCGGCCAGCGAGGCTAAAGCGGCACCCGGATCGGGCTGCTTGACCAGAGATTCGCCAATGAGAACGGCTTCTGCTCCGGTGGTGGCAACTTTAGCTAGGTCGTCGGGAGTGTGGATTCCTGACTCGCTGACGATGAGGATGCCTTTTTCTTGGATTTCGGTTTGTCGATCGGCTAATAGTTGACCGGTAGTTTCTAGGCTGACGGAAAAGTCTTCTAGGTTGCGGTTGTTGATGCCGATCAGGTTAACGCCTTCTAGGGTTAATACTCGATCGAGTTCTTCGAGAGTGTGAACTTCTATTAAAGCTGTCATGCCCAACGTCTTGACAATTTTTACAAAGTATTGTAAGTCTTTGTCAGATAGAATGGCTGCGATTAACAATACAGCATCGGCGCCGTGAATCCGGGCGAGATAGATTTGGTAGGGATAGATAATAAACTCTTTGCAAAGTAAGGGTAAATCGACGGCGGCACGGATTTTAGCGAGGTTGTCGAAACTGCCTTGAAAGAACTTTTCATCGGTGAGTACGGAGATGCAGCTAGCGCCGTTTTGTTGGTAAGCTAGGGCGATCGCCACTGGGTCGAAATCTTCGCGAATTACGCCTTTACTGGGGGAAGCTTTTTTAACTTCGGCGATGATAGCAGGTGTGGTTTTGCCGTTTTTAAGGGCGGCAAGAAAGTCGCGGGTTGGCGGTGAAAACGGGAGTTTTTTGTGAAGATCGGATAACGGGGTGCGATCGCGCTTTTGGGCCACTTCAGCTTCTTTTTCCCAGACGATTTCTTCGAGGATGTGCTGGGGTTCGGCGTCGGGTACGGCGATTTGGTAGCTGAGGTAGAGTACGGAGACGGATGTGCTGGGGGGACGGCGGCGGATTTGAAGCATGATAGGGGGATAAAGGGCGATCGTAACAAGTTTCAACGTATTATATAATGGTTTACGATTAATCAAACAGAAACAAACCCGGATTTACATTAAAAAATTTTCCCAAAGCCTCAGCTTGTTTTTTGCTAATTTCTAGCTGACCGTTAACGATTTCAGTTACCGTCTCAACTGTGCCAATAATTTCTACTAAATCTGCTAGTTCTAAACTTCTAGCATCCATCAAATGAAGAAGTCTTGAGTGGGGAGTAGAGGCATTCAGTTGATAGTGAGTTTCTTCATAATCCTCAATTAGTTTGACTAAAAGTTCTAACAGAGTATCTTCTTCGGGAGTTAGATTGTTCCGAGATAGCAAGTTTTCAACTATTTCTAAAAAAGTCTCGTTTTCATCTTCATTTTTGATGATTCGAGGTTGATATTGAGACAGCAGGCTGCTGTACCTGTCGGAGTCAAAAGTAAGGGTCGTTTTTCCAGTTGTCTTTGTCATATTCTGCATGAGTCAAAATGTACTTGATATAAACAATCTGCTTTTGATAGTTAAGACTTACGATTAATCGATATTTATTTCCTTTGATATTGAAAATTGTAAAATTTCCAACTGCTTCAGCTTGAGGATAAATAGTTTGAACATCAATAAGTTTAGTCCAGTTGGCTTGACTAGCAATCTTGTACCAATCATCGAGGGCTTCGCAGGAATCAGCATGATTTTGGCAGTAGTCTCTTAATTTTTTGCGACTGATAACGTGCATTTAGCGATCGTTCAGATGTTTTGCAGATACCTAATTCTATCAAATTTAAGTGCGAACGGCTAAAACCCCAATTTTACTAAAAGGTCTATCGGGCTTCTTTTTCTATTTTTAGGCGGGAATAGTTAGTTTTGACATACTCTTTTAGTACCGGTGCAAGGGTAAAAAATGTGCGATCGCCCTCCGGGATTTTTTCAACTAATGAACGCCGTCCCAAGGATTGCATAATTTTCAAAAATTGCGATCTAGATAAATGCAGATTCTCTGGCACTTTTGAGAGGGAAACAGGCGCGGTTTCACTAGCTAGCCATGACATTACCTGTTTTTCTGACTCGGATAAGCTATTAAATGGCTGATGCAGTAAAGATTCTAAATCACCTAAAAATATTGTATCATCCGACAAAAATTCCGATAGGCTGCCGTTAAACAAATCTTGAATCATGGTAGCAACTATTTTTAACCACAAGGGATTGCCTCTGTATTGTTCAATTAGTTCTGACCATTTTTCATGTTCAGCTAAACCTTTTTCTCTAAGGATTTCCCCCCCTTCAGCACCTAAACCATTGAGTTGTAACGATCGCACTGGCTGGTTTGTGCCTTCTAATGCGGCGACTTCTCTAGGCTTTTCCGAACTGAGCAACACTAAACAACTATTGTGAGATAATTCTGCTACCTGTCTGAATAGTGTGCCGTAATCTTCATATCCAGGTTTGTAATTGCCAGCGAGTTGTCCGCTGCTATTTATCATTTGTACGTCATCAAGTATCAGCAGGCAGCGGTATTTTTGTAAGTAGTTCAGTAGGGGCCAACCCCCCGTGGTTGCCCCATTCTCTGGGACAACTACACTATCGGCATTTGGGGCGGGCACGGGGGCACCGCCCCTACTGAAGAATTGAATTATACTTGTTTGAAGTATTGGCAGGGGTGGAGATGTGGCGAGACTTCGCCAGATGACCAAATCAAATTCATGTTTGATTTGTTCTACTAGGTGTGCCGCGAGTGCGGTTTTGCCAATGCCGACTATGCCATGTATGGCGAGTAGGCGGGTGTTTTCGTGGAGAATGCACTGTTTGAGGGTGGCGAGTTCGGATGTGCGATCGTAGAAAATTCCCAACTTAGGCATTTCAGCTAAGAATTGACGCAATTTTGGTTCAGTGTTGCCTTTGTTTAGAGGTTCTTCATCGGTTGGTGAATTGGGGACTTTTGGGGACTGCAAACTATTTTCACAGACGCTGACGTTACCAATGTGTACAAAATCTTTATAGAAGTTCCCGAAACTTGAGAATTTTAATCGCTCGAATGTGACTCTAAAATTTGATTTATTGACTTCTTCACCTAATAATTCTGATAGTAGCTTCCATAATTCAGATGCACTATCTTTGACGTGGCCTTCACTACAGTGAGATTCATCTGCTATTCTTGAGTATTTCTGACATTGTAAAGTACCCCGCAGTATCATCTCTTGCAGATTGTCTAAGTGTTTTCCCGTATTAACAAAAACTAGGTCGTCTGCAATTTTTAAGACTTCTTGAACGTCCATAGGTTGCGTTGTTATTAGAGTTTAACTGATTATATCCTACTTTTTCCGACTTTTTTCGATTTGAGTCGGTTGTTGAAGTCCCGACTTTTTCCGACTGGCAAAAAAGAAGTTTTTGCAGATGATGTTTACATAAAGATTTCCACTCAACAGTTATGAAAGGTATGAAACGAATTTCCGGTGTTTTCTTCGTTCTAGGTTTAACTATTTCGATCCTTGCTTTTAACCTCCCAACAAAAGCCCAAAGCAATCTAAACACTGGAAATACTGGTAAGTCTGGTTATATTGCTCAGAATGATGATGTAGAGGTTTTTCGCAATCCAACGGAAGGAGATAATATTCCAGTTGATGTAACAGTAAAAGGTGCTAGTGGGACAAATAAGACAGCACGTCAGCAAGGCGCCAATGCTTTTTGCAAGGCAAATCAATATACCCAAGCCCTAACTTTTGATTACGCACGTGATAGTACCGTCGGCACTATGCAGTGGAATCCAAAAAGTGAGCAATGGGAATTTTGTGAAAGATGTACAATGTACCTGACGAAAGTAACTTGTAAGTAAGCCGATTATTAAGCTAGCTAAGCTACAACTAAGTACCGTTCTTAAATCAATAGTCCGGACATTTTTTAGGTCGTAGTCTGAAACCCTTCATTTTCTATTGGCAGCTTGATTGCCAATTCCCAGGAGTGAAATAAGAAAAAACGTAAACTGCTCGTGGCGATCGCCCTTCTATTATTGAAGTGCGATCGCTCTTTTTTTGAGTATCACTAATTCTTTTTCTCCAACACCATAGGGAATTTTTACCGCTTTGACAACCATTCATAAGACAAACTATAGTGAGTAGGAGAAAATCGGAGTGGGATATTTGGTATAACGAAAGAATCCCGATCGCCCTCCAATCATTTATAACAGATATGAGCATTAACGATAAACTTAAGAACATACTGATGCAATTAAGATCGCACTTCGAGCAACTGTACGGCGATCGCCTCACCCAAATGGTACTCTACGGTTCCCAAGCGCGAGGCGATGCACATCCCGACTCAGATATAGATGTTTTAGTAGTTCTGAAAGCGCCAGTCCAAGCGGGCGAAGAAATTGATAGAACTCTTCAGATAGTAGCAGATTTGTCGCTCCAAAATGATGAAGTGATTAGCTGCCAGTTTATGAATGAAGAAAAATTCACTAATTATCAAAGCCCTTTGCTCAGAAATATCCGTAAAGAGGGAATTTTAATATGACATCGGCTCAATTAAACTTACTCGCAAAAGCTCGTCAAAGCCTTTCAGCGGCTAAGTTAATGTTAGATGGCTAATACCCGGATTATGCAGCATCTCGCGCCTACTACACCATGTTTTATATAGCCGAAGCATTTTTAGAAGGAGAAGGGTTATCTTTTTCTAAACATTCCGCAGTCATTAGCGCCTTTGGCCGAGAATTTGCTCGTACAGGAAGAGTTCCTGTTAAGTTTCACCAATACCTCATCAGAGCTCAAGAATTGCGAAATGCTGGAGATTACGGCGAACTTGATGCCGTTACCAGCGCTCAAGCCGCAGAATCGATCGCCCAAGCTGAAGAATTTCTAGAATTAGCCCAAAATGCGATCGGCACTCTACCGCCGCCCTAAAATAGAATACCCAGATACCCGACTTCTTGAAAAAGTCGGGTATCTAAAAATAGCACTTACGCGGGGGCGAGAAACCGGGTTTTTTTACGAAAATATTTCGTTCTACCCACAGATTAGGTAAAAAACCCGGTTTCTTTGCGTGGAGTGCGTCCAGGAGTGTAAAACAAGAGCACCGCCCCTACAGATTAATGACTGCCCGCTCCAGCCGCCCGTTTGAAAGCCTCATCCAACACTTCCGAAAGCGTCGGGTGAGTGTGAACTCGGAATGCTAAATTGTTCACAGAATCGCGCTGGGCGATCGCATTTGCCGCCTCCTGAATTAAATCCGAAGCGTGCAAACCGAAAATGTGAACTCCCAACAATTCTCCAGTATCTTTCCGGAAAATCACCTTAGCCGTACCGTCGGTTTCCCCTTCAGCAATAGCTTTAGAATTTCCCTTAAAATAAGTCTTGACAGAAGCTACCTCAAACCCTTCAGCTTTTCCTAACTCTTTGGCCGCAGGTTCAGTCATCCCCACATAGCTAATTTCTGGGTGAGTAAACGCCGCTGCCGGGATACTCAAATAGTCAACTTCGCGGGCACGGCCGCAAATATTTTCTACTGCGGCAATTCCCTGAGCAGACGCAGAATGCGCTAACATCATTTTGCCGTTAACATCGCCGATCGCCCACAAATTTTGCACCGGTTCTCCCGCCGCCAAAACCTGCATCTTATCGTTAACCGGGATATAACCGCGCATCGTTTCCACCCCAACAGTTTCTAACCCCAAATTCTTGCTTACCGGCACCCGACCAGTTGCTACCAAACAAGCATCAACTTCCAAAACTTCGACAACTTCCTTAGTTTTGAAATCAGCTAATTCAATAATTACCGGCGAACCGGGAGTAATCTTCTTCGCCAAAACACCTACTTTTGTTTCAATATCGCGGGGTGCAATTAACACTCGTTCTGCCAACTTAGCAATATCCGGGTCAAAAGTCGGCATCAATTGATCTAGAGCTTCAATCATCGTAATTTCGCAGCCCAGGGCTGTGTAAATATCCGAAAACTCCAAACCGATATAACCGCTGCCAATAATTGCGATCCACTTCGGCAGCGATTCCAACCTGACAGCATCATCGCTGGTAAATACAGTTTTGCCGTCAATTTCTATCCCGGGGGGGACGAAGGGAACCGAACCGGGAGCGAGAATAATATCCTTGGCGGTAATAGTTTTCTCGCCTGTATCGGTTTCGACGGTAATTTTTTGAGCACTGGCAATTTTGCCCCAACCTTGGATGACATCGACGTTCAAACGTTTGAGGCTGTTGGTCAAGTCGCCGCGAAGTTTGCTAACAATAGTATTAGCGTGATTGGCGATCGCCCCGCGATCGAAATCCACACTGCCCAATTGAATTCCCAAAGTCTTCAGGTGGTGGGCATTCCGCAAATCTCGCACCCGCCCGGAAGCCGCCAACAGCGCCTTCGAGGGAATGCAGCCGCGGTTGACGCAAGTCCCCCCCATGTCCCCTGCTTCGATAATTGCCACTTTCAGCCCGCAGCTAACCGCGTGTATGGCCGCGCCGTGTCCGCCCACGCCAGCGCCGATAATTGCTAAATCGTAATCAAATCCCTGAGTCACCTTAAAATCTCCTAATGCCTTTGAAATCTTAGGACTCAAGCAAAAAACACCGTCTCTCCGTCCTTTCGAGGTGGCGCGTTGCCATCGCAACCCTTGAACAGCGGTAATAGTTGCATAAGTCCTGTCTCCTTATTCTCGACTAGACTAGGGTTAATTAGACAACGAAAGAGCCTTAACTGAGATTTTTTCAGGGTCGATGATTTGGAGCTGGGTCTACACAACGTCTCAAATCACTCAGTAGGTGGGTGTACAGTTAAATACAGTTTGAAGGCTGACAATGCCCGCAGCAGGTTTGATATTGGGGCAGCAACTTGGGCCACAGGCATTCCCACCGCCCGGTTAAATTCTGTCCCCCTGCTTGTTTTAGTCGGTTTTCAGGTCTAATATCTGCACGCGCCTGGGCGGACAGACTTTGTTGGCAACTTTTGGACTCTATGGAGTGGTTTATGACGGATGACGATGACCAGAAAGATTTACGCCGGGCCTCGGCTCAATCATTTTTTGAGTCCCTGGATGAATTGTTCGATTCTATAGAATCGAACAGCAGTCAAGCTGCACAACCTCAATCTCCACCGCATCAGGCTAAGTCTTCGAGTCAGCCGAAGAAGACTAGACCTGCGAAAATTAATTTGTCGGATTTTGAAGATGCGATCGCCGATTTGGAACAGTTTATCCAGAGCAAACACCAGAAACGCCCGGAATCCAATCAATAGTGCGATCGACTCATTTTCAAGTAATGAATGTTGAGCTTGACTTTTCACTGTTGACTGTTCACTGTTGACAAGCGAAAAATTTTAGACCGAAGTTCCAGCTCCCAGATTCATCTGTGGAGTAAATTTTTCAATCTCAAATCTCAAATCTCAAATCGACTGGCTGTTAACGGTGCTTTCGGCTTAAGCTGCTTAGATTGCACCTACAAAATATTCACATTTGGTTGAGGATTGCTTTACAAGAATCAAGCCAAATAAATTATCTCAATTTACTATTAATAGCCTTGTTTTTAGGCTTTGACGGCTGCGGTAATTGCCTCGCTCGCACTTCGATCGCGCGATCGCCGATCGCACTCAAAGGCAACTCCAATTCATCAATATCATTGCGAAACTTCACCGGAATATCAGCACCGTTAATAATCGCTCCCAACAGCCGCGGCCCGGATTTATGCGACTCGTCTTCCTCAGATTCCAGCAACTGATCGGCCGCCTCAGACAACATACTAGACAAAGTGTAACCAGGCCGCGCCACCAAAATCATACCGTCCGTGTACGGTTCCAGCGTTAGCGCGTCGTTGCACTCGCTTAAAGCCGGAGAATCCACCACCACAAAATCAAAGCGGTTGCGAACATCCTCAAACAATCTCCGCATTTCGCTTGATTCTAGTATCGCGGAGGCTTGCCGCAAAAAGCCAGGACTCGGCACAACGTATAGATTCTCTACCTCTGGAACCAAAAGGACGCACTCGCTAATATTGCCGTAATAGTGCAAAGGTTCCACAGTCGCCAAAGGATCGGCAGCAATTTTCAAAGATTCAACATTAGAAGGCGATCGCAAATCTGCTTCAATTAGCAAAGTCCGTTTACCCGATCGAGCCGATGCAATTGCCAAATTGTAAGCACTAAAACTTTTCCCCTCCAAAGGCGCCGCCGAAGTCAGCAACACCACCTTCACCGGTTTGTTCCCGATCCGGCGCAAATTAGTACGCAACCGCTCGTAAAATTCCAAATAGGGAGAATTTACCTCCAAGGCGAGTGGCATTATTTCATCGCCGTAAGAATCAAACACCGTCACTTCAGGCAAAACTCCCAGTATCGGCACCTCTTTTTCCACCAAAGCCGCCCGCACTTCTTCCCAACTGTAAAACTTGCCGTTGAGCATCCCCAACAAAAATATCAACCCGCCGCCCAGCAGCAATCCCACAAATCCTCCCACCGCCAGCATCACGGGCAAACCTCTCTTGTTTGACTCAACGTCATCAGTTTTGGGAGGGTGGGCGATTGTCAAACTCCCCGTTGTCTCAGCTACCGCCGCCTCAGCATCTACCAAAGCCGACTGCATCTTGTCGTAGAGAGCTTTTTTGAACGCCACTTGCTGCGCTAACCGCGCTTGTTCTAACTGCTTGTTGGGGATTGTGGCGTGTTCCCGACGCAATTCTTGTTCAGTTTTCTCGATTCCTTGGAGTTGCTGTTGCAGCGTATCCCGCTGCGTTTGCAAAGCAATCAAAGTTTGAGCTAACTGCTGTCTGGCCGGATCTAAAGAAGAGTCTACCCGAATTCGAGCGGCACTTCTGAGCGGAGCAGCCACCCCGTTACCGCCGAGTACCTCAGATTGCCGCTGCTGCAACTGCTGCTCAAAAGCAAGTTTTTGTTTGAGCAATTCTACAATTTTTGGGTGTTCCTCCTGCAAGTCGCTGCGGAGAATTTTGAGCTGAGATTCGATCGAAAACAATTGCACTCGCAGTTGAGCAATAATTGGATCGGCAGAGAGTGCTTGAGCGACGTAAGCTTGCTCCACATTCAATCCCAAACGCTCCTGCAAACTGTTAATTTGAGCTTCAATTCCTCCCAACTGCACGCGGAGTTGCCGCTGCTGCTGTTGGCTGCTGGTAATCGCTAGCGGCAAAGCACCGCTCTGAGCTGCTAAAATTGAAGTTCCTTCTCGTTTTTCGTAGGCTTCAAGTTTTGCTTCTATTTCTCTGAGTTCCTGAGTTACTTTCGGCAAACGCTCGTTAATTTGGGCGATCGTTACTCGCAGTCTAGAAGTATTAATAGTTTTGCTGCGAACCACCATTTCGTTCATCACCGTCTTTACTACATCTACTGCTTTTTGGCGATCGGCATTTTTGTACACTACTTGAATCAAAGCGCTGGGGTCATTATTCTTACTCGGCATCTTTACCTGCACCTCTTTTACCAGCTTTTTAGCCAAATCAGGTATTTTTTCCGCTTCTTCTTTGTTTAATTTTCCTTCGGGTTTGATGAGTTTTTCTGCAGCAGGTTTAACCACCCATGTATCCAGCAGCATATCTTTAGTTATTTCTTGTCCTTCCTGTTGAATTTTAGTAGTAGTAGAAGAAAAAATCACGTTCGGTCTGTTGTATGCCAGCGTACCTGTTGCAACGTAAACTGGCGCCGCCTTTGGCTGCAGAGCCACTACTCCCGACACCCCCACAGTCACCGCGAAAGTAGCCAGTCCCACCCACTTGTATTGGTCGAAAGCAATTAAATAACGTTTGACAACGGATAAAGTCATGACGATTTTAGATTTTATATTTTAGATTTTAGACTTTAGATTGCTAATTGTTAACGATAACTAATGACTGCTGACTAATTCTACCAATCCCCCAAAAACCTGCAACTGTAGGTTCGCGATCTAAACTCATATCCCATAAGTCATTGCCCGTCGCCAATAGAAAATGGTATGACTACCTATCATTACGTGACGGGCCGAACAAATCTGTTACCCCATTTCTCAACTGCTCAAAGAACAGAATAAATCCCAAAGTATCCCGGAATGGTCGAGTAAAAGTATTGATTACATAACCAATGCGCTCTACCAAATTCCTACCAATAACAATCACATCATTATCTTCGAGCATCGGGTTCTGAGAAACATTGCCCTCCAAAGCAGCTTTAGCATCTATCGAACGGTTGATTGCTCTACCTTGCTTTTCGTCGAACCGAATCAGGGCTATTTTCCGCAAGTTAGCAAGATTAACAGGCAAGTTGTTGAGAGCATCCAAAAACCTGCTGCCATTTTCTACGTAGAACGAGGTCAAACCACCACTAGCGTAACTCAAAACTCGAACGTAGATCCTGGGTTTAATCAGAGTAGACCGCGAAACAAGAGCTTGGTCGTAATCTAGGTTTTTGGTACTAGCGTCCAATTCCGGGATGACAATCACATCTCCTGATGCCAAAGGAAAATCGAACAAATCGTTAGCGTTTGCTAGGGGAGTGTAGAGGTCGATTGGTTCCTCCACCGAGGAGCCGTCCATCAGCGTCCGCCGCACTCGTACCGCCCGCAAATCGGCTTTTCCCGTGACTCCCCCCGCAATCACCAAAGCAGCTGAAATTCGACCAGAACCCGCCGGAAGCGTGTAAAAACCCGGTTTGCTGACTTCTCCGGTGACAGTGATTTGGACGGGGACAGCAGCGGCAGCCAGGCTGTACCTGGATGCTAAATCTTGATCCGATTTACGATCGGGCGTAACCTGTTTATACGGTACGACGATCGCATCTCCATCTTCCAAACGCAAATCCGGCGGAGCAATACCAGTTTGCAGCGGTGTCAAAATATCAACAACTTGCTCCGCCACAGCACCTCCCGGCAGAGTCCGCCTCACCCGCACCGCCCGCAGTTCCGCCGTAGGATTAGTCCCAGCAGCAGCCGCCAGAGCTGCAGGAAGCTGGGGGGTTTGCAGCGGATAAAAACCCGGTCTGGCCACTTCCCCCGTCACCGTCACCACTACGGGGCGCTGAACCAGCAAAGCAGCCGAGACTTGAGGATTTTTAATAAATTGACCAAAGCGCTCCCGCAGGCGCTGCTGTGATTCTTCGACAGTAAGACCGCGCACATTTACTGTTCCGATTAGCGGCAGTACAATTACGCCTTCAGGGCTGATTGGACCTGTAAAACCTAGCTCTGGGAAGCGCTGAACTTGAACAGCAATCTGGTCTCCCGGGCCTAGGCGGTAGGGCCGATTCCGAAAAGCTGGGTTAATATCCCGGTTGAAATTGGCAGGCGGCGGTGGCGGGACCCGCAATGGCGGCGGCGCCACGAGCCGCTGGTCTCTTGGAACAACAGATTGAGCTAAAGCCGTTTCCGAAAAAATTTTGCTATTAAAACCCCAGAATACAGCAGCAAAAGATATAGTCCAAGCAGTTGAATACAGGCCTGCCAAGAAAAAAGCGAGGCGATTTTTAATTGTGGATTTTCCCCGCCTTTTCAGAGGATTTAAAAAAGTATTATTTTGAATAATGGCCTGACTTGTAAGTTTCATCTAAATATAGCGACGAGAAAAAACAATAAGATATTTTATGGGCGAGTTGAATCCTGATATTTACTAGGAAGCAGTTGATTTTGGCAAAATCGGCCCACGCCCTAGGCTGATTTATTTGCACCTACCTGCTTACTAAAACCGAAAAGTTTCTGTAATTAATTTAGCCTGAACACTTTCACCGAGAGATTCGAGCAAGGGTTGAGCTATCTTAATGTCCCCCTGCGGTTGAATGGGAAGGATAATACTGACAGCAACCCAAGAGGCGCGGCGGTTCGAGAGTCTAGCAATGCTGTCTTCCCAAAACCAACGGCTGGTTGCTGGAGAACCCCCGTTAGGCCAAGCGTACCACTGCACGACAGCAAAAGTTTGTTGGGGAGTCCAGCTTCGGAAAAACCGGGCTTCGACAGTAGGCGGTGGCTGGTCGGGTATTGGTGCTAATTTTACTGTAAAGCTCAAAGTACGATGAGAATCGGTTTGCCACTGATGAAATCCATCGATATCTAGCCATTCCACTTGGGGCTGGTTTTTGGGGTAATTTTGAGGCAACAGCAATAAAATGGCAATTGTTTTATCCTTTCTAATTTCTTCAACTAACCATCTGTGAGTGCCAATTTGGACGTTATTCTGAACGGCTATAAGCTGCCACCCAGGAATTTTTATACCGTTTTGGCGCACACTTCTTAATTGCTTGAGGTTGGCAAGGGTTGGCGGGTTTGTCCAAGGCCACCTTCCCGTCGCGTAGCCGGGAATTGCTACTGCCCCAACTAATACCAGCAAAAACACCAGTACCATAATTTTAGATAATTGATACCGCCGCAGTAGTTTCTGTGCTGAAATCATCTGTTTCATTAATTGCCAGACTGACTTGGGAAATACTTTTCCATCCCGTTGAGGAGAAGTACCAATAACCCTAGTATACAAGCAGAATACAAATCCCCTCCCCAACCGGCGTGCAGCCAAGTAAAAAGCGCCTCTCTTTCGGTTCCGTGAAAGTAAGTTAGCAAAGTATTGCGAAAAATGTTGGAACTGATGCTAATAATGGATGTAATCACTAAAAACAAAAGACTTTTTTTGCGAGAGTTCCAAAGTCCCGTCCAATCCAGCAGAATTAAGCTGACGTAAAGACTGGTAAACAGCATTTTTAAGCCTGCACAGTGTGGAGCAACTTCTACAATGCGCTCGTTTACGTACAGATAAATTTCTTCCACTCTCACGTTGATACCAATCTTAATTAATATCCAGCCTGATGCTTCAGCAATGAATTGCTGTAAGGGCAAGGCGTAGGGTTCTATGAGGTAAGGAATGTGGTTCGGCGAGGCCAGAAATACGAATAAAAGCGGCATCGCCTGCAATTTCAAGCCGGGAATTCCTTTTAAAGATAAGCAAATGCTGGCCAGCATTACGGGCAGGGACAAATTTACTAAATCGCTCAAGCGACTCAGATAAAAAAGCGTGGCTAGTACCAGCAAAAAGCCTCCCAAAGGATGCGGTGAGTTGGGCAAGCTGCGCCAGCACTTTCGGTTCATCCAAGCAATATAACCTGCGTAGGGCAAACCAATTAGTCCGTGGCTGAAATATTCGTGTTCGAGGCTGATGCTTTTGTTGAGCCAGCCGTCGTACCAGTGTAATAACAGGGGGGCGTACAGCAGCACTAGGAGCACCGTGATACCTTCCCCCAGGAGGTATCGCTTGAAAACAATACGAATTTTGCGCTGGATGTGCATGGTTTGAGAAGTTTTAAGATTGCCGCGCTGGATTCGCAACGCTTTCGGGTTTTAAATTGTGAGTTAAAGATTTGTTAATTCCCCACCAAAACGCTTTGAGAACCGCACCCTACTGGTTGAAACACCTCCAGCATAAATTTTATGAACAATTAGCAATTCAATGATAGTACGATCGCCCGAACAACTTGCTCGATCTGAGTATTGCTCAATCCGGGATACATTGGCAATGATAAAATTTGTTCGCACAGGGTTTCTGCGCGGGGGAAGTCGCCCCGATTGCCTAAGTTTTGGTAGGCGGGTTGCAGGTGGCAAGGTACGGGATAGTGTATGCCTGTTTGAATTCCGTGTTGGCCGAGTTTTTCCTGAAGGGTGTTGCGGTCGAGCGAGCTTTCCTCAGTAATTTTGATAACATAGAGGTGATAAATGTGACCGCTGCTGCTGTGGTTGGCGATCGGTACAATGCCTTTGTGTTTCAATGGTTCTAGTAGAGTATCGTAGTGTTGGGCGGCGGCGGTGCGATCGCGATTCCATTTTTCTAAGTAAGGCAATTTAACATTGAGCACGGCAGCTTGCAAATTGTCGAGGCGGCTGTTGCTACCGATTTCTGTGTGCAAATATTTGCTGGGTGCTCCGTAATTGCGGAGAGTTCGCATTTTTTCTGCGAGTTGTGCATCATTAGTAATTAACATCCCGCCGTCGCCAAAAGCACCGAGGTTTTTGCTGGGATAAAAGCTGAATGCTGCTGCTTTTCCAATGGCACCGGCGCGGTATCCTTCTCTGGAAGCTAGATGCGCTTGGGCGGCATCTTCAAATATGATTAAATCGTGGCGCTTCGCAAAATCTAAAAGCTGCCCTGGCGATACCATTTGACCGTAGAGGTGTACGGGGATAATTGCTTTAGTTTTCGAGGTAACTGCTGTTTCGGCTGCTGTGAGGTCAATCAGGGCGGTTTCCGGGTCACAATCTACAAGAATAGGTATAGCTTTGGCTTCGAGGACGGCGATCGCGGTGGCAATAAAAGTGTTAGCGGGTATGATAATTTCGTCGCCCGGATTAATGCCGCAAGCTTGGAGTCCCAGAGCGATCGCATCAGTTCCGCAAGCCACTCCTACGCCGTATTTTACTCCCGAAGCTGCAGCAAATGCTGTTTCAAATTCCGCGAGGGCTTGGCCTAAAATAAAGTCTCCTTGCTCGATAATTTTCCCAATTGTTTCTGTTATTTGAGATTGGATTGGTTGGTGTTGCAGGGAGAGGTTGACAAATGGAACTTTTGGCGGGCGACTACTCATACATCAGACGAATACGAATTATTTATATTAACATTTAAGTGCGGATATCTTTTAAAAGTTTTTAACCGCAGAGGTCGCAGAGAGCGCAGAGGAAGAGAGGAGAAAGCATCGCGCCCTTTTCTGGAGTTGTCAATTAAATCAAGGTTTTTCTGTAATATAGAATCAGATATTTTTCCAGTAATCAAACTCATGGAATACAAAAAACTTGGCGACAGCAATTTATCAGTATCTGAAATCTGTTTGGGTACGATGACTTATGGCCAGCAGAACACCGTTGCAGAAGCGGCGCAACAGCTCGATTTTGCGATCGATAGAGGCATCAACTTTATCGATACTGCAGAAATGTATCCTGTCCCTGGAAAGGCGGAAACTCAGGGAAAAACAGAGGAATATATCGGCGATTGGTTGGCGAAACAGCAGCGGGATAAAGTCATTATAGCGACTAAAGTGGCGGGCAGAAGCACTCGATTAAAGTGGATTCGGGAAGGGAAAAATCAGATCGATCGCCCAAATGTAGAAAAAGCGCTGAATGACAGCCTGAAGCGCTTGCAAACTGACTACATCGACCTCTATCAGATCCACTGGCCAGACCGCTATGTGCCCTTATTTGGCGCGCCGGATTACGACATCGCCCAAGAGCACGAAACTGTACCGATTTTGGAACAGTTAGAGGTATTTGCTGACTTAATTAAAGCTGGGAAAATCCGCTATTTGGGTTTGAGTAACGAGACGCCTTGGGGAGTTTGCGAGTTTTGCACTTTGGCGGAAAAACACGGATTGCCGAAGGTTGTTTCGATTCAGAATGCTTTCAGTTTGAGCAATCGGACATTTCACCTAAATTTAGCAGAAACTTGCCGTTTTAAGAATGTGGGATTGATGGCTTACAGTCCTTTGGGATTTGGTCTGTTAACGGGTAAATACTTGAATGGAATTCCCGAAAATTCTAGGTTGGCTTTATTCGCGGGGTTTGGTCAGCGTTACGATAAAACTAATCTGAATGATGCGGTGAAAGCCTATGTTGAGATTGCGGGGAAACATGGGATAAGTCCGGCGCAGATGGCTTTGGCGTATGTGCGATCGCGCTGGTTTGTAACTAGCACTATTATCGGTGCAACAAGTCTCGAACAGTTGGAGGAAAATATCGGTAGTTTGGAGGTGAATTTGGATAAGCATATCATAGCAGAAATCGATGCGGTGCAAGCTAAGTATCCGAATCCGACACCGTAAGTTTATTACTCCCTCTATCGGCGGTTGAAACCGCTACTACACAAACAAAGTCCGCCTTCGCGGACTAAGAAATAGAGGCAAAATTTACCGCGAATTTGGTATTAGTAGGTTGGGTTGAGGTCACGAAACGAAACCCAACTTATTAAGTTTTTATATTGTTTAGGATGAACAGCGATGAATAGCAGTCAAAAATTTAATTTTAAATTATCCGAGCGTTTCTTAGAAAACTACGCAGATCCTCCTGAAGATCCATTGGGAGAGCTTTCTCATTTTGAAATGGGATGGCGATGTTTCTGTTTTGAATACAACCATAAAGTTTTCATAGAAATAGGTGAGGCTCAAAAAGAGGTATTTTTAGATCCAGATATCTGTATGATGATTGACAATTACTTTCCCAAGGAAATTGCGAAGCTATCGCAAGGTAAACCAATAGAAATAGACTTTGGTGAGAGTTGGTTCACTATTATGTTGGTACCGATCGACAATAAGATTAACTGCACTTGGATCAAGTTTGGGACTTCGTGCTGGGAAAAGCAGTTTGAGTTCGATCGCACTCAAGTATTAGATGTACTCAGAGGTTTTCTTGAGGAAGTGATGCAGCTAGCTGTAGATAAGGGTTACATCACGTTGGAAGAGAAGGAGGAGTTTATTCGTCCGGCTTTTGCTAGCAGTACGGATGCTGCGATATTGAGTAAGTAGTTTGTTTGGGTGGTGTGAAGGGCGATCGACCTTTTTTATATATTTCTGAAACCCATTACCATGTCTGCCCGCGATCGATTCAATCGGCGCTCAATTCTTAATAGATATTTAGGTTGAGTTGGCATCCACTTTACCCATAGCCGTATATATGGGGCTATTCAAGCCTATTAGATTAAAGCGGCATCGGATGTTGGCAAATTGAGGTTGAGTTGGCATCCACTTTACCCATAACGCGGTAGACTGCACTATTCAAGCGTATTAGATTAAAGCGACATCGGATGTCGGCAATCGGATGTTTAAATCTGCGTAATAAAGAAAACAAACGGTCTTATTTATCTTGACAATGGACCGCTCTAATGTTAAATTCTTAAAATACAAGCTCAAACAAAACTTCCTCACCTTGCCAAGTGTAAGAAAGACAACGCTTTAATGTCTTGTAGTTTTTGCAATAGCAAATCATATCTGATACGGAAAAGGCCCGGCTGAAGTAACGATTCAGACAGAGGCCTTGCTTTAGCTAGCGAACTCACGGTGGTTTGACATCTCAACTTCAGACCACCACAAGTCAACGTAACTTTTGAAATATATGTCCCATAATTATACTCCACAATGCGAGTCGTTGTACACCAACCTTCAGCGGACTAAGAAAACCCTCTCTGTTTTGGCGAAGTCACACCGCGCTTTGGCGAAGTCGAACCGCGCTTTGGCGGAGTGGAACCGCAGTCTGCTTGAGGAAAACGAAGCAAAGGATGAAACTATCAAAGCTAAGGATAAAACTATCCAATCCTTTGAGGAAAAAGTCCTTGAACAGCAACAAGAAATAGATGACTTGAGGCGCGAACGTGATTGGCAGCCTAATGCCTGGGATAACGATGGTTCATCAAATGCAGATTGTCACGATCGCGAATATGCAGCAGATAGACTAGGAATCTCATAGAAAGGGCGATCGCCCTTCCCATCCAAAAAATAGGACAATGGTAAAGGGCGATCGCACTTCACCCTAAAATCTTTCTCAACTAAACCCATGAGTACAATTCGCTTACAACTAGCCGAATACTTGAAATGTCGAGGTTTCACCCCCGAAAACTTAGTCGAAGCTGTCGGCGAAACACTCAAACCTGAAACCGTATACCAACTGATCGAAAAAGCCGAAAACCTCAGCCATCTAGACTTATCCGTCTTAGCCGCCATTATAGATGGCTTGAGCAAACTCAATGGTTTTCCCGTTGGCATCGCAGAAGTGCTAATATTTTTTCCTGACATTTCCGAGGAAGCATTGGCAAAATCGCCTTGGCGTCAACTTTACCTCATCGATAATGAAATTCCCCCCTATGATTGGGGAGATGTAGACCCCCTCGAAGGCACCAAGCCTGTGCGTTTTATTCCGGGAGTTGGAATGGTAATTCTGGACAATGAAAAGGCAACGAATAGCCAAGAAGATATCCAGCCATTTACTAGAATTACCTCCGATTCAGAATTCATGGCGGGAAAACCTTGCATTCGCCACTTACCCATAACTGTTGAAACTCTCATCTCAATGATGGCGTCTCACTATTCGACAGCAGAAATACGCCAAACTTATCCAGAACTTGAAGAAGAAGACTTTAAAGAAGTTCTAGCCTATGCTGCGTGGCGGATTAAAGAAACAAACGCGATCGACATGGCTAATCAAAAGGTAGAAAAAATTTGTGAGTCAGCTACCTAATTTTTTGCAGGTGAGGGCTGTAGTGCTAGTTAACTTCCCGGCTCAAATTCCCCCCGGTCGCGAACAGGAAAACACTCGACCTGCGGTAATTGTAGCTTTGCCAAATGTCACAGGAATAACGCGGTTTTCGCTGGTAATAGTCGTTCCCTTGACAACACAACAAGGAGATTGGGCGACACGAAACTCAACGCTATATCCGCAGCTTCAGGCTGGAATGGGAAACATACGGTATGACTCTACAGTGTTGCTGGATCAAATACGCGCTGTAGACATAAAGCGTGTTTTGGGCTACCGAGGAGATTTAACCGCAGAAGAGTATCAACCGATCGCCAATGGACTAAAAGCCATGTTTTGCTTTTAAATTCTCCCTTCATCAGCGTTTATCTGCGTGCATCTGCGGTTAAAAATCCCCCTCAATTCCCTGCCAAAAAGCTTAATGTCCCAATAGCTTATCCCGCAAATGCTTGATCCGATCGCGCAATTTACCCGCCTCCTCAAACTCCAACTTCTTAGCCGCCGCCTTCATCTGCGCTTCCAACCGCCCGATTAACTGAGGAATCTCATCCAAAGATAACTCGTTCACCTGTTCGTAAACCTCCTCCAACTGCTGAGAATTCAGCTTGCGGGACACATCCAAAAATGCCAAAATCGCATTACTCGATCGCTTTTTCGCGATCGGCTGCGGCGTAATCCCGTGCATCTTATTGTACGCTAGCTGAATCCCCCGGCGCCGATCCGTTTCGTCGATCGCCTTAACCATACTATCCGTCAAATTATCCGCGTACAAAATAGCCTGTCCCTGAACGTGCCGCGCCGCCCTTCCAATCGTTTGAATCAACGAACGTCCCGAGCGCAAAAACCCCTCTTTATCCGCATCCAAAATTACCACCAGCGAAACTTCCGGCAAATCCAAACCTTCCCGCAGCAAGTTAACACCAATCAATACATCAAACTTACCATCCTGCAAATCTTGGATAATTTCAATGCGTTGAATCGACTGGATTTCCGAGTGCAAATACCGCACTCTAATTCCCCTTTCCTGCAAATATTCGGTTAAATCTTCCGCCATCCGCTTCGTTAAAGTCGTCACCAAAACTCGCTCGTCCCGACTTACTCTCTCCTTGATTTCCCCCAACAAATCATCAATTTGTCCTTCCGTCGGGCGCACGAAAATTGTCGGATCTACTACTCCGGTAGGGCGAATTACTTGCTCTGCCACTCTGCCTTCAGATATTTGCATTTCCCAATCCCCAGGCGTAGCAGAAACAAATATACACTGATTCTCTTTTGCCCAGAATTCCTCTGCTTTTAAAGGACGGTTATCTGCTGCGCTGGGCAAACGGAAACCGTGTTCTATCAATACTTTTTTGCGCGCTTGGTCGCCGTTGTACATCCCCCGAATTTGCGGCACTGTGACGTGAGATTCATCTATTACCAACATCCAATCTTTCGGGAAATAATCAATCAAACATTCTGGCGGTTCCCCGGCATTTCTCCCTGCTAAATGCCGCGAATAATTCTCGACTCCGTTGCAGTAACCTACCTCGCGCAGCATTTCTAAATCGTAGCGCGTACGCTGTTCCAACCGCTGAGCTTCTAATAGTTTACCCTGTTTCTCAAATTCTGCCAGTCGGTCTTCTAATTCGAGTTCTATTCCTTGGCAAGCTGCCTCTAATTTATCTTCTGCCGTGACAAAGTGGCGCGCTGGATAGATATTTAAAGCCGTTGAACTCTGCAGGATTTTACCTGTTACCGGGTCAACGTAGCGAATTGCATCAATTTCGTCGCCGAAGAATTCAACGCGAATAATTCTATCTTCGTAAGCGGGGCCAATTTCCAAAACATCGCCTTTGACGCGAAATTGGCCTCTGCCTAAATCTATATCGTTGCGGCTGTATTGGACGTTAACTAAATCGCGCAAAACTTGCCGCTGATTGACTTCCATTCCTACTCGCAAAGGAATAGCCGCTTTCAGGTATTCTGCGGGCATTCCCAAACCGTAAATGCAGCTAATTGAAGCAACTACAATTACGTCGCGGCGTTCAAAGAGCGATCGCGTGGCGGAGTGCCGCAACATATCGATCTCGTCGTTAATTGCTGCCGTTTTCTCAATGAAAGTATCGGTGACGGCGATGTATGCTTCAGGTTGGTAGTAGTCGTAATAACTGACAAAGTATTCGACTGCATTGTTCGGGAAAAAATTTCGCAGTTCGTTGCACAGTTGAGCTGCCAGGGTTTTGTTGTGTGCTAGGACTAAGGTGGGTCTGCCGACTTTTTCAATCACCGAGGCAATGGAGAAGGTTTTGCCCGTACCTGTAGCACCGAGTAAGGTTTGAAATCGATCCCCGGCTTCGATGCCTTTGACAAGTTGCTCGATCGCTAGCGGTTGGTCGCCTGTGGGCTGGAAGGGCGCTTGCAATTGAAAAGATGCTGCCGCAGTTACCATAGGAAAATGTAGCTATTACCCATAAATCTTAACAAAAATGCAGAGATTCTGCAATTTCGTTAAAAAAATAGTTAGACTTTGTAATATTATTTTAATCATCGGCCGAAATAGAAAGCAGAAAGCCCACAAAAGCAGTTGTCCGAACCCAGCAATCAACAGCAATAAACGAGGAAAAGAATTATGGATACGAGGAGCACAGGTACAGGCAAAGGCAAAGCGATCGCCCGCCGCGGCAAAGGAGGTTCCAAAAGCCAACCGACAGAACCCACGGATGCCAAAGCAACAGGAATTCAACTTTATCAGCCGCCACACCTGCATGACAACCGCCCCGTGGGGCCAGACGATTTTACTATCAGCGAGATCGTCTCGATATCGGGGGATCGCCCGATCGGCACTAGCACCCTGCACATCAGCGAAACCTACGGCATTGTAGGCAATCGCCCAGTCGAATCCAGCGACTTTGAAGTGGTTGCTACACTCGGCAATCGCCCGATCGGCTCCAGCGCCATGCAAGTCAGCGAAATGTTCAGTATGTCCGGTGCCCGCCCTATTGGCATCAGCACTCTGCACATTGATGAAGTTTACTCCACAATGGGAGGAAACCGCCCTATTGCCTCAAACGAAATTGACGACAGCTCAACATTAATGGGCTTCTTAGATTAATTAGTCATTGGTCATTAGTTATTAGTTTTTCGCTGTTAACTAATGACTAATTAAACTTTTTTAGATAAGTTATTGACGAAGGCGATAGAGCCATTGAATCGTCTCAAGTGATTTATTTGACCATGCCAATTTTAACAATCGGCGTTGCTGATTTATGGTAGAACTAAATCTGCAAAAAATGAAACAAGCGCTTCAGAACATTTTCGGAATTTCCCAGTTATCTATTTTCATCCCGTGATTCAGCAACACCCTAGAAGTGATTTTTACCGTAAATGAGAAGGAATATCAAACTGTGTCTATTTGGATTATTCGTCATGGTCAAAGTCAATCCAATGCAGGGTTGGCAACTATTGGGCCCCATGAAAATGCCTTAAGTGAATTGGGCGATCGACAATCAAGATGTATTCCAACCGCCGTTAAACAAACTCCAGACTTGATTGTGACTTCACCTTATCTGAGAACACAACTCACTGCTCAACCATTAATTGAACAATTTCCACATACACCCGTTGAGGTTTGGCAAGTTCAGGAATTTACCTATCTGGGTCTACAGTTCGATCGACCAACCACAATCCTGGAGCGCAAACCTCTGAGCAAAGCTTACTGGGATCGCTGCGACCCTGAATATGTCGATGGAACCAACGCCGAATCCTTGGTTCAACTGATGGAACGAGTCCGAACTTTCATAAACCAGTTGCAACAACAATCCGGTTTTGTAGTTGTCTTTTCACATGGATTTTTTATCAAAGCAATGCTGTGGCAGATTTTGGCTAACCCAAAGTTAATTGATGCCGTTGCGATGAATCGGCTTTTGGGATTTTCGCGAGGCTTTCCAGTACCGAATGCGTCAATTTTGCAGATGGAATTTGATTCAGGTGGGATAGCTCATTGGAGTTCCTTCATCACCAATCATCTGCCACCAGAGCTAGAATCGGTAGCACCCGATGCAACTGTGGCGAGTGATGCAGGCGATCAACCCTCGTAACCTACGTTCACTGGAACAATGCCCCAACCAACGCCACTCTGGCGTTGCTGATTTACGGTATGAACAACTCAATCTGCAAAAAAAGAAACCAGCGCGTCAGAACATCTTCGGAATTTCCAACTTATCTATTTTCATACCGTGATTCAGCAACGCCGCTCGATTAAATATTAAAATATTTTTGGTAAGTGGTAACAGTTATAGCAGAAGACCTTCGGCAGAAAACTATCCAAGCAATAATTTCAACAATTAATAACGTCCTCAGCGTTTTCGCGGTTGCTATAACTGTTAAGAATTCACAACATTATAACAGTTAGTATTTCACTTTTCAGAGTTCCAGGGCTAAGGACTGCTGATATCGTTTCCGGTTGCATCGGTATTGTTTAAATGTCTAAACAGCCAGTTGTTCCGAAAGCATAATTTTACTCAACACCCAACAGTTAACAGTCAACAATATCTTCCTCGTGCAACCAGAATTGATATGACTAATAACTACTTCTAGATACCCTGATATTTGCTCAATAAAGCAGCAAAGCGCTTGTAATCCACAGGCTTCCTCACATACTCCGCCGCTCCCAATTCCAACCCCTGATTTTGGTCGTCCAAAAAAGTTATCATAATCACTGGAATATCAACCAAATCTCGATCGGCTTTCAACGCCGACAGCACCGCCCAGCCGTCCATACTCGGCATCATCACGTCCAGAATAATCGCGTCGGGCAGCAACTCCTTAGCCAACAGAAGCCCCCCTTGACCGCTAGCCGACGATCGCACCCGAAATCCCTGTTTCGACAAGCAGCGGGTCATCAAATCCCGCGCGTCCGGATCGTCGTCAATTACTAGGACAGTAGCAGCATTGGGCAGCTCCAGCGCTTGCGATCGCACTGCTTTTTGCTTCGCTTCAGTCGATTCTGCACTCGTTTCTAAATCGTCGTCGGAAGACTTCGGCTGCATTTCTGCGGTTTCTCGATCGTCCGGCGCTTCTTTCGGGCTTGTAACCACAACCGGCAACCGGATCGTAAAACTAGAACCGCACCCAAACTCGCTATCAACCGTAATGTCCCCGCCCATCATCTGGCAAAACTTCCGGCTAATTGTCAGCCCCAAACCGGTGCCGCCGTATTTGCGGGTAGTAGAATCGTCGGCTTGAGCGAAAGCTGCGAACAGCCTCGACACCTGATCCTCAGTCATGCCGATGCCGGTATCGGTTACTTGAAAGACGATCGCAGGCTGTTGACACCGAGAAAAAGCTGCCGAGAGTTCTTCGGAATTGTCGATCGGCAAAACCTCCCCTTCTTCTTTCCAAACATTAATCGTAATTTTGCCTCGATCGGTAAACTTAGCAGCATTGGTCACCAAATTCAACAGCGCTTGCCGCAGCTTTGACAAATCGGAGTATATAGTGCCAATATTGCGATCGCAATTGACCATCAAAGTATTGCCATTTTTCCCTAGCTGGGGTTGAACAGTAGTGACAACCTCCTCGATCAAATTCCACACCTCAAAAGTCTCCAAAAAAAGAGTCACCTTTCCTGCTTCAATTTTAGAAATATCCAGGATGTCGCTAATAATGGTGAGCAACTGCTTGCCTGCCATATTAATGCTTGCCAAATCCATCACAAACTCTTCTTCGCCGAGTTCCAGAGCCTCTTCTTGCAGCAGCTCGCTGTACCCAATAATCGCATTCAAGGGCGTCCGCAACTCGTGAGTCATATTTGCCAAAAAAGTGCTTTTCGCCCGGTTAGCAGCTTCGGCAGCGTTCTTAGCAACTTCCAATTCGCGCGATCGTTCCTCTAGCTGCCGCTGCCGCACTTCCAAACCGTTGAGCAAACTGCTAATTTGCTGAGCCATCGTATTGAGAGTAGAAGATAGCACCCCGATCGCATCATTAGAAACCACAGGCGATCGAGCCGTCAAATCACCGCTCGCCATCTGTTCGGCAGTTTCCCGCAGCAAGCCGAGATTCCGAATAATTGCCGACACCGACACAAAAGCCACTATCCCCGCGATCAAACTCAAACCCAAAGCTGCCAGCAGCCAGTGCTGAGTGCGGCTCGCCACAAAGAGAGTTTGCTGCACCAGCACCGCCATTGCCGCTTCAGGAACCCCCGCCGGAGCTGATGCAGCGTCCATTGTCAGCAAATAGTTCTTCATCTCCAAAGAACCCATCCACCCAACTCCCACGGCCATCCAAGTTATCAGCACCAAGATCACAAACAGCCCGCTCAAAGACGCCCGAGTTCCCAGAGCAATTCCCCTCGTAGCCAGTGCCGCCGCCCAAGGATAGCCTTTGAGAAAAGGATCTGGCCGAACCGGTGCGCCGGAATTCCAAATTTCCTCAATTTGACCGTCCAACCTCACTTTACCAATCCGCACTGTTTTCCAGATATGCTGCGTTTGGCCATCTATTTTTACCTTGCCCGATGGCGCTGCAAACTCAATATTTTTAGCAGCAGCCCTGACTTTAACCACATCTGTCGAACCAGCTTTTTCTACTGCTTGCTTCCACAGGTAAACGCCCAAATAAGCCGCTTCGATGGGGTCATCGGTGACTCGATTTTCCCCGTATCGGGCTTTATAAGCCTTGACAAATTTACGATTTTCCGGTGTATCCACCGTTTGAAAATAGTTCCACACCACCAAATGTCCGGCAATATTGGACGGCCCGATAGCCCGCACTTCTTCTTCTGCTACGCTGACCGACATCACTGGCAAATCATCGGGTTTCACGCCAGATTCCCGCAACTTTTGGAAAAAAGCCACATTGCTGTCCCCGTTGAGAGTGTTGAGAATAGCATCTGGTTTCACTGCTAAGATATGTGCGATCGCCTCGCCCACTTCCCTCGATCCCAGCGGCAGATACACTTCCCCCGCTAACTCTCCCCCCTGTGCAGCCAGTTGAGCTTTCACAATCCGATTTGCCGTGCGGGGAAAGATATAATCCGAACCCAACAGGAAAATTTTCCGCTTCCCCTGTGCCAGCAAGTAATTCACCCCAGGCACAATCTGTTGGTTTGGGGCAGCACCAATGTAGAAAATATTCGGACACTGTTCTAGCCCTTCATACTGCACCGGATAGAACAGCAACCCTTTGCCCTGATCGAAAACCGGCTGTACAGCTTTGCGGCTCGCCGAAGTCCAACAGCCAAATACCACCGCTACCTGAGCTTCAAAGAGCAATTGCTTAGCTTTTTGAGCAAAAGTTTGCAAATCGCTGGCTCCATCTTCTATAACCGCTTCCAAGGGGTGTCCGAGTACCCCTCCCGCCGCATTAATTTCCTCAACAGCCAACACCGTCGCATCTTTAACAGAAATTTCGCTGATGGACATCGTGCCCGTCAGCGAATGCAACACGCCTATTTTGATCGGCTCACGAGTCGAGCCGGCTGCTTCGAGGGGGTTACTGCTCCTTGCTCCCATAGGGTTTTAGATAATTTTTACCGAAAAATGGGGTTTAAAGCCCCGCACTTATGTGCGGCTTTTATCTAGGACTTTCCTGGATAAAAAGTGCTGAAGTTTGATATAATCATACCATAATAGTAAGAAAAGCAAAGCTAAAAAACAGAACGAGAGAGCAATACTGTGCACTTGATGAAGCCATCCGAACAGGCCAGTTCATTAGAAAAAAAGCTGTCAGAGTTTGGATGGACAACGCAGATATTAGTAAGACTATGTTGTACGCACTCTGTAAAGATATTGCCTGCATAGTTCGCTTTTGCGAAAAAGCTCAAGTCAGCCGCCCGTAAACCCAGTGCGGAACGCGCTTGGGCTTCTATATCTACCTTTTATAGACGCTGTAAAAAAGGTCAGAAAAGGAAGGGTTATCCCTAATTCAAAAACCACTGTCCCTCTGTAGAACACATCTCCGAAAACAATCAAAGCTTATGTATAGTTAAGTTGTAGCACGTAAATGCAATCATCCTAAATTAGCTAGCGTGTAAGATCAAACCCGACTATGAGATGTGTATGGTTGATAATTGTACCAACATATTGAGTGAGCTGTGTTAATTTGTATCTGACGCTTTCAACGCTTTTTCTAAGGGCAGTAGTAGCGTTGCAATTCGCAACCTGACTCTTCCACAAATACTTAAAATTACTGGCTCATATTTTTAGCAATTTTATCTAAATATTGATTGTAAATATCGAAGTTTCTTGACAGTTATAATTTCGATGTTAGACAAAATTTTTGCTACAAGCAAACGCTTTGTTTTGTTTTTATGTCCAGTTGTGAATTCTAATTTTGTGATTTTTTTAATGGGAGTTGTTATTGAATTTTATCCAACGTAAGCTTGATATCTCTTAAATCTTTGTTGAGGGTCAAACTCGTTCGCGATATTCCCAGAATAAGGTTATATCCCTTTTAGGTTAAGACTCCCCTGCCACAACACCAACTATCTCTCTACCATCTGGCATGAAAATTATTTAATTTTTAAAAGTAAGCTGTTGCGGCCTTTAAATTGTCTATTAAAAAACAATAAAACTCTGGTGGAGAGTAGGGTTGGGCGTCCAGCGCGCCTCAAATCTACAATTTAAATGCACGACAGCTTATGGTTAGTCTTCTTGCCTGAAAAGTATTTTTCTTGTTCAGCACGAGTTCCAGGTATTTCTCTGACTTGTTCCTAGGTATCTACTATTAATTAATATTCTGTGAATATTTCCTTAACTATTGCACGATCAGCAGCGTTTTTTTACTTCTTCCAGCCAGCTAGATGGTAGCAATCAAAGCAGGCGTCCAAACCAATAGTTAAATGTATCATTAGCTGTGGACTCACTAACTCCAAATGGGATGCCCCGAAGTTGAAGTGTTGTCCTAGTCCTAAGATAGAACAAAGTTAAAATTATTTGTTCGGGAATAGATAGTTTGGGTTTTTGACCGACTCCACCAGCAATAATTGTCACTTTTTGGGATTCTAGTAAAGCTTGTTTTTCATGATGTAATGGTTCGGCATTTTGGATAAATTGTTGTAACTGTTCATAGACCAAAGCAATTAATCGCTGTGTTTTTTTATGATTATTTTCAAGATAATTCAGGAGGTCCCTCATGTTTCTGTGTAAAAAAATGTCTTTTATCTTTTTTTATTGCACAATCTTACTAATAGAAATATCTTCTATTAGTCGTTGGTAAATTTCTAAGTAAATGCGTTTTTTTTTGATAAATACGGCGGCTTGTTTGGCTACATACTGGGCAAAATTCTGTTGTATTTTTGAGGGTAAATTCTCAAATAATTGTTGCTTCTCTCTCTAAGCTATCCCCTAAAATTACATTAGATGGATACAGGATTTTTGTCATTAATTTTTTTATGTTTAACTTCAACGATCGCTGTCTTCATAAGATTTTAGCATACTAAGTAAGGAAGAACCATTAATTGCTTGAATTGCTGCTACAAACTAATAGCAATCAATATTTCTTTACAATGTTTGGAATCTGGACTTCACAAACGATCGTCAAAAATTGATGGGTTTTGAATCCTGAATGTCAACTTCTGTGTAGATACACGTATAGCGGACACAACATTTGCCTCCCAGCTTCACACAATCTTCACATATCTCCGTATAATTACGGTAAATTTATAAAGATTAGGTAAAGATTGCCATCAAAGGTAGCCCAAATCACGATTCTATAAGTTAAACTGGGAGCCAGCCAAAACCACACTTACGTAATCACCACACAATCCTGAAAAAACGCAATTTTATATATCCTAAAGGCGTTGAAGGGATGCCGTAACCAAGAGGTGTTAGTCGGACATATCGACAAACAGTTTTTAAGCCAACTCAATTGCGACTAAACCAATAAAAATTGCTCATAACCGGGTTAGTTGTAATTCAAAAAATTTGAAACAACTTTTTGACAGGGTAAGTTATGAAAAAAATTTTAGGGGTTAAAAATCACATTTTTCAAACCCCAGAAGCCTTGAAAAATTTCCCGGCTATTCAGAAAATTTTCGAGGAAGTCGGTGCAGGACCGACATTAGTGGCGAAATTAAATACAGTCTGTGAAATTTGCGAGTTTCAGCTCGGAGATGAAATTACTCAATATCAAATACCCCATAATAGCAACAATTTAGTTGAACAGGAACAGAGCGATCGCCATTTTTATTTAGTTTGCGAGGGAAGAGTCAGGCTGCTAGCGGTAGAAGCGTCTCACCAGCAGGAGATTTCGGCGATTGTACTGGAAGTCGGAGCAATATTTGGGACAGATGACCGATTTATAGACAGCGGATTGCCTTACAGGGTAATTGCAGCCGACACTTGCCAAATTGCTCGAATTGCGGCCACCACAATGCAGCTTATTTTAGAAGAATGCCCGCAACTGCAACAGCATTTGCAGCAAGAATTTCAAGAGCGACAGCGGTTAATATTTTTCAAGACACAAACAGATTTGCGATCGCTCCCTCCCCACCAACAACAGCTTCTGTGGCCGCATTTACTTCCTTACATAGAAGAAAGCCGAATTCCTGCCGGAGTTTCCCTCGCTGAGCATTGCCAAAACTCCAACAATCTTTTTTGGCTCCGCAGCGGTCAAATTCAAGGTCAAGCACCGCCAATTATCGGCAGTAACTGGGAGCATTCAGATGTAAAGAGCGACTGGATAGCGGTAACAGATCTGCTACTTTACCAGCTGAGCAGCGAACAGTGGGAAATCGCTAAGGCCACAATTAGTTCCGAAAGCAATTCCCGCCCTAAAATCATCCGCAAACCTCAAATTTTAAGCTTAGTAACGCCGCCCCAAGATGCCCGATCTACCTCACAAACCGAGCCATCAAAATTAACCGCATTTGCTCAGCAAAAACCCGCAGCCGGAATCATCAGCTTTCCCAAACCCAAGCAGCGGCTCTGGTTGAGCAGCAGATACCCATTCATTCAACAACAGAGCACAGCAGATTGTGGAGCTACTTGCTTAGCCATGATTAGCGAATATTGGGGTAAAAAATTCAGCCTAAATTACTTGCGCGAATTGGCAGAAATTGGCCGCAGTGGCGCGTCGCTCAAGAGTCTGGCAAAAGCAGCGGAAAGGATGGGATTTCACACCCGTCCCGTCCGAGCTTCTTTAACTCCGCTGCGAAATCAAAATCCCTGGATTGCTCACTGGCAAGGCAATCACTACGTGGCAGTTTATCGCTTTAAAAATCAACAGGTTTTAGTAGCCGATCCGGCCGCTGGCAAGCGGTGGATGACCGTTAAAAATTTTACCGACAATTGGACTGGCTACGCCCTAATTTTAGACCCGACAGCGGAACTATACCGCAATCACAGTGCCGAAGATCAAGGCATTAAAATTAAAGATTTTGTTGGCATAGTCTGGCCCTACCGCGCTGCGATTGCCAAAATTTTGATACTCTCCTTGTTGCTCCAAATATTTGGTCTAGTTACTCCCCTATTTACCCAAGTAATTCTCGACCAAGTGGTTGTTAGCAAAAGCATAGTAACTCTGCACGTTTTTGCGATCGGACTGCTGCTGTTTAGTGTTTGGCGAACGCTGTTGGGCGCAACGAGACAGTATTTGCTGGATTATTTGTCGAACCGCATTGACCTGACTTTAATTAGCGGCTTTATCAGTCACACTCTTAGTTTGCCGATCAAGTTTTTTGAATCTCGTCAGGTGGGCGATATCTTGACGCGGGTTCAGGAAAATCAAAAAATTCAGGCATTTTTGACTCGCCAAGCTATTACGGCTTGGTTGGATGCTTTGATGGCTGTAGTTTACATCGGACTGATGGTTTACTATAACTGGCGTCTGGCTTTGTTGGTGCTGGCTTTGATTCCGCCGATCGTGATTTTGACTTTAGTGGCAACTCCGTTTTTGCGAAAAGTGTCGCGGGAGATTTTTACAGAAAGTGCCAAGCAAAATTCATCTTTGGTGGAAATGATTACTGGGGTGGCGACGGTTAAGGCCACTGCTGCTGAGCGAGAAATGCGCTGGCGCTGGGAAGACCAATTAACCTGCATGATTAATGCTAAATTTCGCGGGCAGAAGTTGGCTAATTCTTTGCAGGTAATTGGGGGTGGGATTAATACTTTGGGCAGCACGGCTTTGCTGTGGTACGGGGCAATGCTGGTGATTCAAGACGAGTTGACTATCGGTCAATTTGTGGCTTTTAATATGATGATTGGGAACGTGATTTCTCCTGTGCTTTCAGTGGTGGGACTGTGGGATGAGTTTCAAGAAGTGGTCGTTTCGATCGAGCGTTTGGATGATGTATTCTCTGCCCAACCCGAAGAAAGCCCTTACAAGCCAATGCTGGTGCTGCCTCGCATTCAGGGAAACGTCAAGTTTGACAATGTTTCTTTTCGTTATGCTCAGGATGAGGAACGCAATACGCTGCAAAATCTTTCCTTTGAGGTGCAAGCTGGAGAAACTGTGGCAATTGTCGGCCGCAGCGGTTCCGGTAAGAGCACTTTGGTGAAGCTGCTGCAAGGTTTCTATTATCCAGAAAAGGGGCGGCTGACAATTGACGGCCACGATATTCGGCACATTTCTTTGCAGTCGCTGCGAGTTCAGTTGGGTGTTGTTCCTCAAGATTGTTTCTTGTTTTCGGGAACGATTTTGGAAAATATTACGCTGTATAAAAACGGAAACGATGCTGCTTCTGCAAGCTTGGAAGAGGCGATAGAAGTGGCGAAGCTAGCAGAAGCTCATGCTTTTATTCAAGATATGCCGCTGGGTTATCAAACTCCAGTGGGGGAAAGGGGAACGAGTTTGTCTGGGGGCCAGCGGCAGCGAATTGCGATCGCCCGCGCTCTTTTGGGAGATCCCCGGATTTTGGTTTTGGATGAAGCAACTTCTTCGCTGGATACGGAGTCTGAACGCAGGTTTCAGCAAAATCTCGCCCGCATTAGTCGCGATCGCACTGCGTTTATTATCGCTCATCGGTTGTCTACGGTGCGTAATGCCGATCGAATTTTGGTTCTAGACAAAGGCATTTTAGCCGAACAAGGCAACCACGACGAATTGATGGCTGAACGCGGACTTTACTATCACCTCGCTCAGCAACAACTCGATATTTAAGTCATTAGTCATTGGTCATTGTTCATTAGTAATTAGTCATTGGTCATTGTTCATTAGTAATTAGTTATTAGTCATTGGTCATGGGTCATTAGTCATTAGTCATTAGTCATTAGCAACGAACACAAGGCTAAAGAGAATGTTCACTTACTCCTGACTCCTAACTCCTAACTTCTGACTCCTGACTGACAACTCCTAACAACTGCTAACTGCCAACAGTCATACAGATTAACTTGGAGGAAATACAATGTTTTCACAAGATGAGAAAGAATTAGGCCATGCTCCTAACGAAATAGGTGAAGTCTATGGGGGTGTAGCTTCAAGGCAAGAAAACGAAGCCCGAAAAAAAGACCGATCTTTAGAATTAGTCGAGTTTCAAAATCGCTCTTCTCAAACTAATGACGGTATCAATATTGCCAAATTACGGCAGCCTGATGCTAAGAATTGGTCTACTTCTTTGCACTCGGTACTCGACCAGCCACCAGTATCTTTTCCCCAGCGGTTGATATTAGGAGGAATTGTTTTTTCCGTAGCTTTTGGAGCGTGGGCAACTTTGGGAAAAATTGACCAAGTTGGTCATGCTCAGGGCAAATTAGTTCCCAAAGGTGCTGTTTACAAAATTCATCCGACGGAGACGGGAAAAATTATTAACCTCGCTATCAAAGAAGGTCAAAAAATCAAAGCTGGACAATTATTGGCCGAATTAGACCCGTCGAATGCCCAGAGCGAGGTGGAGCGTCTTGAGAAAATTCTGGACGCCGATCGAATTCAATTGGTGCAGCAGATTAGTTCGATCGAGAGAACTCGACTTGAAGCGGAAGCGAGCCAAGCTATTGCTGCTGCAGACCAGCGGGGGGCTGAAGCTGCGATCGCCCGTGCTCGCGCTTCAGCGGCCACCACGCAGTCTCAAATCGAGCAATTGCAAGCAGATTTAGTATCTCAGCAAGCGCGGCAACAACAGCTCAAACCTCTGGAAAAGAATGTGCAAGACTTGCTCTCGCAACTGAAAACAGATATTAACTCGCAGCAAGGGCGGCGCGAGCAGGTGAAACCGTTGCAACGCAAGACTCAAGAATTGCTGGTGCAATTGCAAGCAAAAGTAACTGCTCACAAAGAGCGGATCGCGCGTCTCAAACCTTTGGTAGATGAAGGAGCACTGTCAAAAGACGTATTGTTTCAAGCTGAGGAAGCTCTGCGAGAAAGTGAAAATGCGGTGATTAGAAGCCAGTTGGGGGAGACAACTCAGGCTGACGATCGCGCCTTTGAAGTCGAGCAAACCGTTCGCGACAGGCAAAGTGCTGCCATCAGGAGTCAACTGTCTGATGCAACTGGGGTTAAGGAAAGGTTGTTTGAAGTCGAGCAAAATTTGCGCGATCGAACAAGCGCCATTTCTAAAGCCCAAGGTGAATTAGCCCAACAACTGGCAGAAGTCGATCGACTGCAAGCCGAAGCCGCCAGCAAACAAGCCGCAGCGCGCCAAACGCAGTTAGAAAAAGAGCAAAAAATTCAGCAGTTGGAAATGGAATTAAATCAAGTCAAATCCAAAATTGCCGAAACCCAAACCCTGCTCGCTCAAGCAAAAAATCAGCTCAAACAAAGATTTCTCTACGCACCCGTTAGCGGAGTGATTTCCGCACTCAACATTCACAACACTGGCGAAGTAGTTCAACCGGGTCAAACTATTGCAGAAATGACTCCGAATCAGGCTCCTCTGGTGCTGGAAGTCAGTTTGCCGAACCGAGAAGCGGGATTTGTCAAAACCGGAATGCCGGTGCAAGTCAAATTCGATGCTTTTCCTTATCAAAATTACGGCGTGATTCCGGGAAAAGTTTTATCTATTTCGCCGGATGCCAAAACAGACGAGCGATTGGGTGTTTTTTACCGGGTGGAAGTGAGTATCGATCGAGACTCAGTGAAAGCCAACAATCAAACCTGGAAACTCAAAGCTGGCCAGACAGCTACTGCAGAAATTGTCATCCGCCAGCGCAGCATAGCCGACGTTTTGCTTGACCCTCTCAAGCAACTACAAAAAGGCGGCATGAGTTTGTAGAACTTAGTTAAGTGGTTGTTGTCCTTTGTCACTCTATATACACAAAACAGGATAAAATAATGAATTCCCAATTCCACAATTCTGCCAATCATTCCCAAGTTGGAATCAAACCAGAACAATTGGATGAGATAATTTCAGCCATCCTGGCAGGAAAGTATTCTTGGGCTTGTTTTTTACTTTTGCGGTGCACGGGTTACAACCCTCTCGACTATATCCCTTACCGTACTTCCAACCGCTTGCTTAAGGAAAACAGTCAAATCAGCAAGTCGAGTAAATCGGAAACTAAGTCTGCATTGGGCAAAATTGCTGATTTAGATCATCTGGAGGTGGTGAGGGAAAAACGAGCGGGAGTTCGAGGGGGTTATGTAACTGAGGCTTTTAGCCAGTTGCACTCAGATACCAGAGGTTTTGGACTTGAAGTCAAGGAAGGGCAATATCTCGCGATCCAGAAGGTTGAGTGTTTGCCAATTCCCAGTCAAGGATTTTTTGCTGGATTTAAGACGCGCTTGTCTAATTGGGCGGGTAAGTAATTTAGTCGATAGACCGACAACCCGATTGCGGGCGTTGGGTGTACCTGTTTTTTGGTTGACTCACCGCGGGCGATCGGGTTTTTAAGTATCAAAACTCCGCGCTTTCAATAAATCTGCCAAAATGGCAACCTTAGCAAAATTAATTACTTTATACTCAGAAACCCGATTTGAGCTATTGTGGATTTATACTGATTTGCGATCGAGTCTAATACAGTTATTCCTCTGTTTCGGCAATACCCGTCCTACTCAAGTTGATTGAGTAGCCTACCTTTTTTGTTTTCAGTACCGCTTAAAATTAATCTGCCAAAATGGCAACATAAGTCGGATTATTCCAGCTATCTTAACTACAGAACAACCACAGGTTGCTTCGAGCAATAAACTCACAAATAAAAAGGACAAAAGCCATGATTATTTCTGACCTCAACTACTTGGAAACTGCTGAAACTTCTGTTATAGGTGGATTCAACTTGGGCTATGACTCGAGCAAAATCTATTTCTCTGAATACTTTAACATCAAGAAAAATGTTGTGTCTAAGACCTATGTCAAGGGTAATCTTGCTACTGCGGAAGCTGATGCTTATGGTAGTGATACTTTAACCCAAACCTTCGCTACTGTCACTCCATACTCTTCTAATAGTGTCTCGATCGCTGCTACTAACTAATCCTTAGCAGTTGTTCAGTCCGAGAATGAAAATAACAGCCAAAATAGAGGGTATACTCGCTGAGGATGCTCTCTATTTTCATCGCTGTACATCCATGACTGAGTTACCTTTGTTGTTTCATTGCTTGTTACAATTAATCTGCCAAAATGGCAACACAGGTCCGATTATCCTAGCTATATTAAATACAGAAAAACCACAGGTTGCTGCAAGCGACCAACTCACAAATAAAAAGGACAAAAGCCATGATTATTTCCGACCTGAACTACTTGGAAACTGCCGAAACTTCTGTTGTTGGTGGATTCAACTTGGGCTATGACTCGAGCAAAATCTATTTCTCTGAATACTTTAACATCAAGAAAGATGTTGTGTCTAAGACCTATGTCAAGGGTAATCTTGCTACTGCGGAAGCTGATGCTTATGGTAGTGATACTTTGACCCAAACCTTCGCTACTGTCACTCCATACTCTTCTAATAGTGTCTCGATCGCTGCTACTAACTAATCCTGAGCAGTTGAATAGTTGGGCTATTTTGTTCTCATCTACTCAGCAAACAAACCTTTTTGACTGAGTAGATGAATTCGATATAGCTCTACTTGAAAATGGCCAGAAATTAATTTTATAGAAAGGGAGTTTTTTTAACTTTCTTTTTGAAATGACTTTCAGAATTCATCTGAAATTAATTTCATTTGCTGGAAAATTCTGGTGAGCCAACCATGAAAAATGTATTAATCATCTCTGACTTAAGTTATTTAGAACCCATTGACGAAAGCAGCGTTGTAGTGGGTGGTGGCAATGTTTACGCTGGTACATACGCCACAACAAGCGCTGGGCCTGGATATGCCCTCGCTGTTGTAGGTGCATCTGCCATTGGTAGTGAGACTTATACAAGTACAGGAGCCAACACAACAGTTAAAGACTTCGGTAGTCTTGAGTTTAGTAGAGCCAAGGCAACAGGCACTGCCTATGCAACGACTGGAAACCAAACTGCTTCATCTACAATTCGCAGCACTTCAATTTCATTTTTTGGGCGTTAATAGTCTCACTTGATAGGAAGACGATCGATACTGCGATTTTGCTGTTGCACAAGATTCTTTTCAGACATTCTCTCAAGAGTGTTAGGGAGGAGCTACTTTTAACCGACAAGGATGGGTAATATAATTGCTGAGGAAAAAATGATATGAAGATTGACAAAATTGATAATTTTGAAACATTTAAGAAAATCCGAGAAAATTGGGATTTTTTATACGCTGCCGATTCTCAGGCTCAGTTCTTCTTATCGTGGATTTGGTTATCTGGATGGTTGCAGATGGTACATGAGCCGTGGTTCATCTTAGCTGCAAAACCAGATACCGATGATTCATCCTATGTTGCCTTTTTTCCTCTAAAAACTTTATTAACCCACCAGGATGGAGGTGGCTTTGAAACTGAAATCTGCATGGCAGGAAATAGCATGGCAGATTACACAGGACTTATTTGCCTGCCTGGTTATGAAGGAGATGCAATTCCTGCTTTTGCTGCTTACATCCAGCAACAGTTAGTATGGTCTACTTTCAATATCAAAAGTATTCTAGAAACAGATACACGGATGTCCCTCTTCTTGAGTAGTTTCTCTGGGGAGAGTTTTGATCTCAGTCAACTGTGCATTCAAAGTGTGAATGGAGAAGATCCCGATCTTTATATAGCCCCTTATATTTCATTACCAGATGACTGGGATATATATCTGGAAAACTATCTCGGTTCCAATACTCGCCAAAAAATAAGACGCTTTTTAAGGCAAGTTGAAAGCTCTGACGAGTTTTATATTACCCACGTTAACGCAGAGAATTTGGAATCTCATATTGAGATATTACTCAAGTTCTGGGAGGCCAGATGGAAAAAGCAAAAAGGGGATAGCTTTGAGTCAATCATGGGTTATAATCGCCTTATTTTACGTCATTGTTTTGAACATAACTGTCTGTATCTTTCGGTTCTGTGGAAAGGAGACAGACCTTTAGGGGCGATCGCCAACTTTGTTGATTTTCAGCAAAAATCCATGCTATTTGTGATTACAGGTCGCGATCGCACCTTTAAAAATCTCCCACCTGGACTTATCCTCCATGCTGATGCAATCCGATACGCGATTCAAAATGGATTTAAAGTGTACGACTTTTTAATGGGCAATGAGGAATATAAGTATTCTTTTGGAGCTAAAGATCGCCACATTCAGCATATCGTAGCCAAATACAAGAATTGCCAGAATAGACAAGAGGATGTTAGGGATCTTCTTCCTTTAGCACTTCAGCTCGCTGTTCGGGATCATCGATCGAACCGACTCACCAAAGCTGAACAGCGATACCATCAGATTTTGGAAGCTCAATCAAACCACCCAGAGGCACTCTATGGACTGGGGGTGTTGATGAGGCAAAAAGGCGAGTACCAAACGGCAGAAAATTTACTGAAAAACCTGCTTCAGGTGCAGCCAAACTCTATCAAGGCTCTATTTGGTTTGGGGAATTTGTATCAAACTCAAGATCGGTTATCCGATGCGATAGAAGCCTATCATCAAATCTTAGCTCTACAGCCTGATGCGATCGCCGCATACAATAACCTTGGCTATGCTCTACAGCAGCAAGGCAAATGGAAAGATGCGATCGCCTACTATCAAAAAGCACTAGAACTAAAGCCTGATTGCCTTGAAGCTGAGGTTAACTTAGCTAATGCGCTTCATGCTCAAGGAAAGCTATCCTTAGAGAAACAAGCTCATTACGCGACAATGAACAATGATTTAGGCTCCAAATGCAAACAATTAGGCGATTTAAAAACAGCTATCGCCTACTATCGCCAGTCCCTCTCTATGAAACCAGATTTAGCAGAGGCTCACTATAATTTGGATGTGGTGCTGCAAGAACAAGGTGAACATCAAACCGCAAGTAACGTCGAGCAAAAAACTCCCATATCTGCCTAGTCCGCAACTTACTTTTGATTAGTTTAAAAAGGAAGAGCATTATGTTGATATCTGATTTGTCATACCTCGATAATCTTGCAGAAAAAGACTTAATTATAGGTGGTGCTTTATTGGCGTTGGATGCCTTTTCATCAGTGGACAGTGGAAACACTTTGACTACTACAAACATTATTTTGAGAAACCAACGCAAAGTTACGAAAGCAACGGGTACGGGAACAGCTATAGCGATTGGCACTGATCCTCTAGCTGGTGTTGATGTTTACTACGCAGGCTTTGATAAAGTCAAAGTAAAAATTAAATCAGGAACAGGAGGCAACTATGCTTTTGAGACTGTTACTGTAAAAGCGATGGACTTGCCACACTAACTGTGATAGCTTGTAGTAAGGGCTTCAGTCCTTTTTAGCTTTTAATGATTGACCGCTGGATCGCGGGTACGAGCGGTTTCTAGCCGACGAAAGAGCCGCTCGCCCCAACTCGCTGAATGCCTATTCTAATTACTTCCGCATCATCGCAGGTGCAGGGCGATCGCGATCGCCCTGCACCTGCGATGACTCCGCATCTATTCGATCGCGATCGTATTCAAATGGGTCAAATCCGTCGCCTTCGAGGCTGATGCAAGCCCCTCCAACCGCCGTTCCAAGTCCCCTCCCATCGGCTCAACCACAGTCATCAAAATGCTGCCCAACCCTGCTCTGTTAATCACAATTCAGGAACGCGAGCAGCGGTGTGTCGATCGGCGCTCAACACCAGCAAGCGCGCCCGGATACAAAGAGTATAAAAATTCAAAACTTACGTAAGTCTTATAATGTCAAACAAATCTGCCAAATTGGCAACATACCTCTAATTAGTCCAGATATATTTAGGTAAATCGAAGTAAAACACGGTTTTTGCTCATCTTTAGCAGCCCGCCCTAATATTTTTTGAGGAGGGGCGAGTGCAAGGAAGGTGTAGTTTAAATTTATACAAGCCTTTTGACAGTGATGGTGATGGCTAAATTAAATGCCATTGGCAATCAGTAGCGATCGCCAAGATTGGTATTGGTAACAGTTTAGTCGCGTCCTATTTTCGGGCTCACCTAGGTTCATTTATTAAAAACATTTCAGTCTTTAATCTGAAGTCAAAAGCAATTGTTTCACTCTCTTTAAAATCCTACATTGGCATTCATTAAAATTGGCAATGTCGGTGTTCGTGCAAGTGCTTTTCGTCTTTACATACAGGTAAAAGGAGATAAATCGCGATGCCTCCATTAGATTCATTAGCTCCTGAGCCCTTAAATAATATTGTTGGAAACAGCAATAGTTTAAACACCTTGAATTCGTTGGCGAATAACCCTGGTGCGGGCAGCAGCAGTAGTTCCAGCACATCTAGTGCCTTTGTAGATGACAGCGGTGCAGGCAGCACCAGCAGTGCGACAGCCACTTCCCCAACGGAAACCAGTACCAGTAGTGAGACTGCTTACGCTGCGGGGGCTACCTCTAGCAGCGCCAGTGCACAAGCGCAAACTTCTGCCGTTGCTCCGCCAACTACTAGCGCCACAGCTTCGGCTCCAGCAGCAACGCCAGCGCCAGCACCAGCGCCAACACCAGCGCCAACACTAACACCAGCGCCAACACCAGCGCCAGCGCCAACACCAGCGCCGTTAGGAGACAGCAGCGGTGCCAGCAGTAGCAGCACCGCGACAGCGACTTCTCCGACAGGGAGCAGCAGCAGCACTCAGACAGCATCGGCTCCCGGCGGCAATTCTAGCAGTGCGAGCGCCTCAGCTAGCAGTGGTTTAGATACTCCGCCAACTACTAGCGCCACAGCTTCGGCTCCAGCAGCCACACCAGCGCCAACACCAGCGCCTGCACCAGCGCCTGCACCAGCGCCTGCACCAGCGCCTGCACCTGCACCTGAGCCAGCGCCTGCACCAACACCAGCGCCTGCACCAACACCAGCGCCTGCACCTGCACCTGAGCCAGCGCCTGCACTAGCGCCAGTACCTGCACCAGCGCCTGCACCTGCCCCAACACCAGCACCTGCACCAGCGCCTGCACCTGAGCCAGCTCCGGCTGCTACAGACTCTGCACCAGTAATTAATCTCACAGCGCCCACACCCACACCTACGCCCACACCCACACCTACGCCCACACCCACACCTACGCCAACACCCACACCGTCAAATAATGACGGTTCAACGTTCACCCCAGTGACTGGCGGCACTTCTAGCAATTCAAGTCCTTCCAATTTCTCTCTAGACAGTACGGGCAGTGGCGGCGAGAGTACGATAATTTCTGAGCCAATAAATAACAGTAACAGCAATAATTCGATCGCACTTCCCGAGGACAATACCAACAACATCAATCCTGAGACAACCCCGCCTCCAGAAATGGTTGCCCCAGAAAACTATCCTGCAGCATTAACTATCACCTACGACAGCAACGGCGACGGATATTGGCTCGGCACCAGCGACAGCGATGTGATTATTTGCGGTAGCGGGATCGATCAAATTTTTGCAGGAATCGGCGACGATATTGTCACAGGTAACAGAGGTGATGATGCGATCGATGGAGGCGATGGAAACGACACTTTGCGGGGAGGAAAAGGTCAAGATTTGCTGATTGGCGGCAACGGCGACGATTTTCTTTGCGGCGACTTCGGCACCGATACATTGATTGGAGGTAGCGGCGCTGATACCTTTGCCTTTAGACCCGAAACAGCAAGTGCAGCAGCTAATCCATTGTTAGCAGATCGAGTGGTTGATTTCAATGCCGCTGAAGGCGATCGAATTGGGCTGACAGAGGGACTTTCGGTAACAGACTTGACACTCGTCGCGTTTGATACAGATGGTGACGGTACGACAGACGCGACTCTGCTCAAGTTTAGTTCAAATAATGGCGATCGAATTTTAGCTGTTGTTTTGGGAACAGTTAACGCAGCGGGTGCAACAACTTTGAGCAATTCTAATTTTATCAGTTTGCCAAATGACATTGTGTAGCCAAGCGTTAACCGTTAACACAAACTACCCCGCAGGAATCGTCGGGGGATGAAGTTAATAAAGTTATATAGGTTGAGAGAGAAACATGAAGGACTTTTACGGACCATTGATTGAAGCAAGTGAAATCATCGCACTACTCAGGCAAGAGATGCAATTAAAAACATTTAGTCAAAAGGTTTTGCAGAAAAAAGTTATTGAGAAAGCAGCCCGGGAACGGGGGTTAACTGTGACTCCCGACGAAATTCAAGCTGTGGGCGACCAACTCCGCCGCGAGAAGCGTTTGGAGAAAGCGGCCGATACGATTGCTTGGCTGGTCGATCAGATGATTTCTGTAGAAGATTTAGAAGCCGGAATTCGCGATCGGCTCCTTGCCCAAAAACTAGCAGAACACTTGTTCAGCAAAGAAGTAGAAAAGATTTTTGTTCAAAACAAATTGCAATTCGATCAAATAATTCTTTATCAAATAGTTGTTGCCAACCCCCAGCTTGCTCAGGAACTATTTTATCAAATTCAAGAAGGAGAAATCAGCTTTTTTGATGCCGCTCACCTTTACGATATTGACGAAAATCGTCGGCATTTATGCGGTTGCGCAGGCAAGGTTTATCGGTGGGGTTTAAAACCAGACATAGCCGTCGCCGTATTTAGTGCTAAACCCGGAGAAGTGATTCGTCCAATTGAAACAGAGCTAGGATATCACTTGTTCCTTGTTGAAAAGTTTCTGCCTACAGAATTAACCCCTGAACGGTATCAAGAAATATTGCAAAATCTGTTTAACGAATGGCTGGCTAACGAAGTCAATCATTTATTGTACACTTCTAAAGTGTAGAAACTTAATTTCTCACCATCAAAAACCGATATATAACAATTCTAAATGAGGCGTTGCTGAATACAGGTATGAATTCAAGTTTTCGGAATGGCTATAAGCCAAGTAGGGTGGGTTTTGTAACATCAAGCGAAAAGTTGATTCATACGATGAATCAGCAACGCCCAATTCTAAATGACTCGTAAATTTTTGACCCCACCCCAACCCTCCCCTTATCAAGGGGAGGGAGTAAGAAATTCACAAATAATTTAGGATTGCTATATATAATTTTGCCACAACCACATACAATGCTATAATTTAGGGGGCTTCTGGGTGAACAGAGAGACCTAATATCGTATCCAACTGCATCAATGTTATTCATTCCTTGGGGCGGGGCGTGGGTGTAAATAGTCTCATCCGTGTGGATTTAAATATTGCTCCCTCTCACGCACTCTACTACTTAGGTAAAAAGTGGCTTTACAAGGTACTTATAGCTCAATAAGGTTAAGTGAAAAAGGTAATTTATAGCCCTCGCCACTCACTAAAATTGAGACCTGAAGAAAGTCTCGGTGATGGTTTCCGGGTTTTTTAGTACCCTCGCGACTGCGCGAAGCATAGCAAATAATGAGACGATTAGCTAACCCAACCTTACTGACTTATAGCGCTCTTAAAATTACTTTTGAAATTGGAGTTTGGCCAAAGCCATATATGCCAGCTAGCCAAGCCAAATGGAACAAATATATCGCTTCAAAACGCCCTCTAATATATTATCCCCACAAGCTACTTTTTTATTCTCATTTTTCCTTAGTCCCATCAATTATCTGCGTCCCTCATCGTTCATTTGCATATATCTGCGGTTAAAAACCTACATAATTTTGCCGCCACCAAGCCCGGACAAACTTTATCTCCTCAAACGTATAACGTTCTTCCAAAAAATCATAAATTGCTCTCAGTTTCTCATCCCCCATAACTTCAATTGCGTACACTATCGCCTGCTGGCGTTCCGGTTCCACCAACAAATTTATATCAACTTCCCTGCCCATTTCCATCAATTCTATCAGATGCCCAGAAATAGTATTAGGGCTCATGCCCCGCGCATTAGCTATTCCTTGAACTGTCAAACCTTGTCGGTATAATTCCCAGGTTTGCATCTGCGAATAAGACGCAACGTTGGAAACATTGGGAAGATTAGCGACCTCAGAAGATGCAGCACCACTTGGCAATCCTTGTTCTTGGCAAAAAGTGCGAATTGCCTCTAAGAAAACTTTGCCGTACTTATCTCGCTTGTTGCTACCAACGCCGTAAACTTCCTCGAATTCTCTGAGATTTTGCGGGCGTTTTTCTGCCATGTCTCGCAAGCTTTTATCGGCAAAAACTACGTAAGGTGGCACAAATTGTTCGTCGGCAATTTGCTTGCGTAGCGTCCGCAGTACGGTAAATAAACCTTCTACTTCTACTGCCAAAGAACGAACTTTCCCCTGTACTTCCCGCTGGGGTTCAATGGCGATTTCAACTGTGCGCTGACGTTTCATAATTTCCCAACTTTTTTCATTCAGTTTCAAAATGGGAAATCCGTCTGTTTTTTCGTCTAAAAAACCTTGATTTAACAGCGAACGACTCAATTTTTTCCATTCCTCAGCACTTCTATCTTTGCCAATTCCGTAAGTAGAAAGTTGGTGGTGCTGGTATTGCAATATTTTTTGATTTTTTGAACCCCGCAGCACGTCGATGATGTGATTCATGCCGAATTTTTCTTGGCACCGGGCGACGCAAGAAAGAAATTTCATTGCCTCAATTGTCCAATCTTCTACGGGTTTTTGGTTGCAACAGTTATCGCACTGGCCGCAGTTGCCTGGGAATGAATCGCCAAAATAACTTAACTGGATTGTGCGACGGCAATCGGTAGATTCTGCATAGTTGATTACTCGCCGCAACTGTTGGCGGGCAATTCTTTGTTCTTGGGGGTCAGGTTTTTGCTCGATGATGTAGTCGATGGTTTTGACATCGCCATAGCCGAAAAATAAGCTGCAATGGGCGGGTTCGTTGTCTCGGCCTGCGCGGCCGGATTCTTGATAGTATCCTTCGAGATTCTTGGGCAAGTCGTAGTGAATTACAAACCGCACGTCGGGTTTGTTAATGCCCATACCGAAGGCTACTGTGGCTACCATTACTTGCACGTCGTCGCGAATGAAGCGGGTTTGATTGGTGGCGCGATCGATATCGTTCATCCCGGCATGGTATGGTAAAGCTGCGATGCCGCTTTGTTGCAATTTATAGGCAACTTCGTCAACTTTTTTGCGGCTGAGGCAATAGATAATTCCCGAACCGCCTTTTTTTTGGATAATTTGCAAAACTTCGGCAAAACTGTGTTTGGTTTTGGGGCGAACTTCGTAGTATAAATTGGGGCGGTTGAAGCTGGCGACGTGGATGTATGGATTTCGCAGAGTTAGCTGCTGGATGATGTCTTGGCGGACGCGCTCGGTGGCGGTGGCTGTTAGTGCCATAATGGGAATGTCGGGATATCGATCGCGCACTCGCTGCATTTGCCTGTATTCTGGTCGAAAGTCGTGCCCCCATTCCGAAACGCAGTGGGCTTCGTCGATCGCAAATGCCGAAATTCCTAACTTATTTGCTACTATATCTAAAAATGGTAAAAATCTCTCACCGAGCAAGCGTTCGGGTGCAACATAAAGCAATTTAATCTTACCTTCGAGAATCGCTGTTTCGCGCGATCGGGTTTCCTGACTGCTCAAAGTGCTGTTTAGAAAAGTCGCCCCAATTCCATTATCCTGCAAAGCTTCCACCTGGTCTTGCATCAGAGCAATTAACGGCGAAACAACCACAGTCAATCCCGGTTTCAACAGTGCCGGTAATTGAAAACACAAAGACTTGCCACCGCCCGTCGGCATGACAATCATCATATCCCGTTTTTGTAAAGCAGCTTCGACAATTTCCTGCTGTCCCGGACGGAAAGAGTCATAGCCAAAAAAATGTTTGAGTGCTTGTTCCAGGGACAGCGGCACAGAAGATATTGGCGGATTCGACGCTGGCATTTGCAGTAGTTGGTTGTTGGCTTCTCAACTATTCTATGCCTTTTGAGCACAAATACAGTTACAATAATTGAGAATCTCAAGTTAAGCAGAAAAACTGATGCCGAAAGCAATTTGGAATGGTGCCGTTTTGGCCGAGAGCGACAAGTGCGAAATTGTAGACAACAACTATTATTTCCCCGCCGATGCCATCAACCGTGAGTATTTCAAAGACAGCAGCACTCACACTACTTGCGGTTGGAAAGGTGTTGCTAGTTACTACAATGTCGAAGTTGGCGGACAAGTTAATAAAGATGCTGCGTGGTACTATCCTACTCCCAAAGATGCTGCTAAAAATATTGCGGGATATATTGCTTTTTGGAAAGGAGTTAAGGTAGAGGCTTAAAGCAGTTTTGAAATAAAAAATGGGGCTGGTTGTGGGCGAATTGGGCGCTTAACCTGCCCCTTAAAAATTTAATCTTTTTCCCAAACGGCGACAGCTTCCGAACCCAAACCACGGCGAACAACAATCGGTTCGCTTTGTGTCAAATCGAGAATGGTAGAAACTTGATATCCCGGATCGGAACCGTCATCTACAATGACATCCACTAACTTTGAAAAACAGTCAAAAAGTTCAGCTTTGCCAAAGCTTTCTGCTTTAGATGCAGGGACTGGTGCTGCACCTTCATCATCCGCGGTAATGTGAGCAGATGTTGAAATAATTGGATTTCCCAAGGCTTCCAACAGTGTAAAACAAAGCCGCTGGTCGGGAACGCGAATTCCAGTGGTTTTCCGTTTTGGGTTCATTACCAACCGCGGCACTAACTTGGTAGCTGGCAGCAGAAATGTATAAGGCCCCGGTATTAACCGCTTGATAATTCTGTATGCTTCATCGCTGACAGCAGCATAGTCGGTAATATTTGACAGAGAAGAACACAGGAACGTTAAAGGCTTATCATTGGAGAGTTGCTTGATCTGCCTGACTCGTTCTACCGCAGACTTGGAGTTGAGATCGCAGCCGATCGCGTAAACTGTATCTGTCGGATAAAGCATCACTGCCCCATTTTTCAGAGCTTTTTGAATTTTATCGATCCGGTCTCTCTGGGGTGCAACTGGATGCACTTCGTAAAAAGTTGCCATGTTAATATATTGCAGGCTAAGTGGGCGATCGAAATATCGAGTGAAACAATCAATGCTAAAAATTAATTGTTAACAATGAATAAAATAGCTTATTTTGACTGTCCAACCGGCATTGCTGGCGATATGTGCATTGGAGCTCTCATCCACGCCGGCGTTCCTTTAGAATACCTAATCGAAAAACTCAATTTGCTCGGCATTTCGACAGAGTACCAGTTGCGGACGGAATTAGTCCACCGGAATACTCAACAAGCAACTAAATTTTATGTAGATTTAGCTCAGGATTTGTGCTTAAAACCCAAAAATTCCGCTACCCAACTCGATCCCTCGGAAACCGAATCCCCGACTTTTGACGCCCGCCACCACCATCATCACGGGGAAGAACATTCTCACAGTCAGGGGGAAGCAGATGCAGAAATTAGCCACAGTCATCACCGCAATTTGCCCGAAATTGAGCAAATCATCGTCTCTGCAAAATTGCCTCCGCGCGTGGAAGCTTGGAGTTTAGCCGTATTTCGCAAATTAGCAGAGGCAGAAGGTGCCGTACACGGTATCCCCCCAAGCGAGGTTCACTTTCACGAGGTGGGGGCGACTGATGCAATTATTGATATTGTCGGTACTTGTTTGGGTTTGGATTGGTTGGATATTCAAGAGTTTTACTTTTCGGCGATGCCCACTGGTGGCGGTACGGTGAAGGCGGCCCACGGTAAGTTAGCGGTGCCGACGCCGGCGGTGATGCGGTTGTGGGAAACGCACCGAGTGCCGGTTTATAGCAATGGGATCGATCGCGAATTGTGTACTCCTACGGGAACTGCGATCGCCTGTACTCTCGCCTCTGGTTTCGGGCCGCCACCGTCGATGCAAATTCAGGCGATCGGTTTGGGTGCAGGTTCTCGAATGCTGGCAATTCCTAATATTTTGCGCCTCTGGATTGGGGAGAAGTCAGAAGGAGAGAGGGGGAGAGTGGGAGAGTGGGAGAGTGGGAGAAAGACGGCTACTAATTCCCCATTCCCGATGCCCAATGCCCAATGCCCAATTCCCAATTCCATAGAAACTATTACGGTATTGGAAACGCAAATTGATGATTTGAGTCCGCAGGCGATCGGCTATGTTTTTGATGCTTTGTTTGCCGCCGGAGCTCTGGATGTTTTCACTGCCCCAATTGTGATGAAAAAGTCGCGGCTGGGGGTTTTGTTAACTGCGATTTGTCATCCAGAATTTGATGATGCTTGCGAAGCTGTGATCTTTCGCGAGACTACTACTCTGGGAATTAGGCGATCGACTCAACAGAGAACTATTTTACACCGAGAAATCCAGACAGTTAAAACAGAATACGGCGAAGTCAAGATAAAAGTTGCGAAGTCTGGAAAAACGATTGTTAATGTACAGCCGGAATACGAAGATTGCGCGGAAATTGCCAGACTTAAAAATATTAGCTGGCGGGAAGTTCACCGCTTGGCGCTGCAAAGTTGGTACGATCGAAGTTAGTAAATCACAGGAACTTACATCTTGCACCATTTTTATGAACAGGCAAGATGTCTGTTCCACAAGAATTTAATTCAACCAATAACAAATAACAAATAACTAAAGCCTGCGGCTTGGTAAAATTTGTTGTTGCAATTCCTCGAAAGCGGGCATTTTTGAGCGATCGTCTGTTGAAAACATCGCCCTTATTTGCTCCATAAGCTCGATCGCCAGCGGTACGCCAAGCTGCAATTGCTCCAAAACCTCCCGCTGAGCAAAAACGGTTTCCCGTGTTCCTTCTAAAATTAGTTGTCCTCGATCCATTACAAACACCCAATCAGCCCAGCGGTAGATGAAATCGAGGTCGTGACTTGCTAAAAGGATGGTGGTTCCAGCGCTGTGAATTTGTTGGAGTAAACCGATCAGTTGTCGGGTGTAACGCGGGTCGAGATAGGCGGTAGGTTCATCTAGCAGCAGCAGTTTCGGCTCCAGAACCATGATATCGGCGATGGAAACCCGCTTTTTCTGGCCCAAACTGAGATTGTGCATTGATTCGCGGGCGAGTTCGCTTAGATCGAATTGCTCGATCGCCTGCTGTACCTGTTGAGCAATTGCGGATTCTCTCAAGCCTAAATTGTACAACCCGTAGGAAATATCTTCTTCTACCGTCGAAGCTACTAATTGATGTTCGGGATTTTGAAAGACGAGTCCGATTTTTTGGCGCAGTTGCATCAAAGATTTGCGATCCGCCTTTTTTTGTAAGACTCTTATGTCAGCATTTTCTCAACAGCTTCGCCTACTTTAGCAACGCTTGTGCCATTGCTTGAGTTCATAATAATCATATCATAATAGTCATAATTAATGTTTGTAACAAATCAGCTTTTTTATAGCAACTTTCGTTAATACTGAAATATAGTAAAAGCTATCAATATTTATAGTAAAAAGTATGGTAGAGCGAGTGTTAAAAGAACGTTATGCCATTCAGCAATGCCTGGGCAAAAATGGGGGACGACAAACTTTGCTGGCGCGCGACTTACAAACTCAGGAGTTAGTCGTCATCAAAATCCTTACTTTTAGTGCAGATTTCCAGTGGGACGATTTAAAACTATTTGAACGAGAAGCCACAACCTTACAGTCACTTTCCCATCCGGCAATTCCTCGTTACTTAGACCATTTTGAATTCCAGACACCAAAGACTAAAGGGCTGGCACTGGTACAAAGCTATATTGAAGCGAAATCTTTGGCAGAATGGGTTGAATCGGGACGGAAATTTAACGAACAAGAAATAAAGCTAATCGCTAATAAGTTGCTGGAAATTTTGATATATTTGCAACACCAAAACCCGCCAGTAATTCATCGAGATATTAAACCGAGTAATATTCTGCTAGCCGATCGCTCGCCCCTCAAACAAAAACACTCCGCCCTTAATAAAGGTGGTGGTTTGGGTGAAGTTTACTTAGTAGATTTTGGTTCAGTTCAAACCTTAGCAGCGAGAGAAGGTAGCACCGTTACTGTAGTGGGAACTTACGGATATATGCCGCCAGAACAATTTGGCGGGCGTGCGGTTCCGGCTTCCGATTTGTATGGTTTGGGTGCAACGTTAATTTACTTAGTAATGGGAGTCCATCCAGCCGATTTGCCACAAGAGGATTGGCGCATTAATTTTGAGCCAACAATCGCTGTCAGTTGGGATTTTGTAGACTGGCTGCAATGGATGACTGAACCGGATTTAAACAGCCGCTTAACCACGGCTCATCGGGCGTTACAAGCACTGGAAAAACCGACACAGAGGGGGAGATCGCTCCTGCGAAACCCTAGGGCGAGTAATAATGTAAAACTGAATAAAGACAGAAAGAGTTTGGAAATTGTGATTTCTACTTTTTCTCCTCTCTTTTTAGTTAGTGTCTATTTAGTAATTCCGTTAATTGCATCGTACCACGTGCTTTTAGTAAGTATATCCTGGATTGTTATGGCCTTTACTAAAGGTTCTTTTATAGGTGGAGTATTCACAGCATTCGGAGTTACTTACTTGGGCAGTTTTTGTTTATTTTTACTTTTTCAACCCATAAATTTAGTATTTCTTAGACGTATCGCCACTCGACTACTAATCGATGAGGAACAAATTTATTTTACTTCCAACTTCTGGGGATTTTTGCGTTACAATATTCTGCCACCAAGTCCGAGGCAAGCTATCTCTACATTACGATTCATAAGAGATAAATATACATACTCCACCCTGGGGCGCAATATTCAAATTTGGGCCGGAACGCGGGAATATCAACTTATTACCAGCCATCTCAGCGATGACGAGATTGATTGGATAGCAGGGGTACTCAGCGAATGGTTAAATTTGCCTATTAGTGAATAAAGTAGAGATGGCAAATGAAATTAACAATAACTCTCCTCAAGAGGTTTGCAAAAAATGGCAAGTGAAGTTTTAAAAGAACGTTATGTAATCGAGCAACAGCTAAGTCAAACTGCGGGAAGGCGCACGTTTATGGCGCGCGACTTGCACACAGAAGAGTTAGTAGCGATTAAGTTACTGATTTTTGGAGAAGATGTTCGCTGGGATGACTTGAAACTCTTTGAAAGAGAAGCACAAACTTTACAACTGCTTTCTCATCCGGCAATTCCCCGCTATCTGGATTACTTTGAGGTGGATACACCAACGGGTAAAGGATGCGCCTTGGTACAAAGCTATATCCCAGCCAAATCCTTACAAGAATGGTTAAAAAGCGGGCGAACTTTTAGCAAAGCAGAAGTCAAGCAACTAGCTAAAGCATTACTAGAAATTTTGGACTACCTCCACGGGCAACAGCCACCAGTTATTCACCGAGATATCAAGCCGAGTAATATTTTACTGGCAAATAGAGCGCGCAATAGTGTCGGTGATGTTTATTTAGTTGATTTTGGTTGCGTACAGACACTAGCAGCTAGAAAAGGCGGTACGATTATTACTGTTGTCGGTACTTACGGATATATGCCGCCCGAACAATTTGGCGGGCGGAATGTTCCAGCTTCCGATATTTACAGTTTGGGTGCAACATTAATTTATTTAGTAACGGGCAGGTCTCCAGCCGAGTTATCTCAGGGTAATTTGCAAATTCAATTTGAGTCATTAGTTAATCTCAACCAAGATTTAATCGATTGGCTGAAGTGGATGACACAACCGAGTTTGAACCGCCGCCTTGCATCTGCAAAAGAGGCGCTGGAAGCGCTGGAAAATCCCCGCCCGAAAACAGATATCTCGGCGGCGAGACGAAAACTGATCGGGAGCAGGATTAAACTGAAGAAAGATGGGGAGAAGCTAGAGATTTTGATTCCCCCAAAAAAGTTGGGTTTTTGGAGAGGCTACTGGATACGGACAGGAATGTTGGTTGAGTTGGGGTTAGTTTTATTAATTTTTCTGTTCATAAAAATCATGCTTGAAACCGGGTATATAGTATTTATGTTAGTGGGTGCGCTGTTTTTACTCATCTTTTCAATTGTTTTGCTGTACTCACTTTTTATTACATTTTCGCACCACATTCAAACTTATTTCAAAACGACTAAAATAAAACTAGATAGAAAACACATATCCGTGACTAAGCGATACCCGTGGTGTAAATTTCGTGTAGCTCCATTTGTGCATGAAGATATTAGTCCCAAAATTATGTATATCCGGAAATCCAGGGATTTTAGGTGGCAATATAAATCTTATAAAACTATAAATTTTTCTGATTTAACTGCCCCGGAAATAGAAGTTCTAGCCAATGAAATAAGTGCAACATCACACGGAAAACTTGTTTTTATAGTCGGAGAAAATCAACTCTTAAACAGATAATAAGTAGAGAAAATTACTACTGCAAAATAGTCTATAGCCCTTTCTTTGTGATTCGGGCGATCGAGCCGCCTCCACTAATTTCCAAAAATCATCATGTTCTATTTTACCTATTGCCTATCGCTCCACAGTAATAAGTAAGGTTCGTACTGCTAACTTGAGTCCGCAGCCGGAAAGAGGACTCAAGTCCGCACTACCAAAGGTTTTTATTATAGTAATAGATCGCAAGTGATATAAATAGGATGAAAACTAGGGACAAGATTTCCGTGTCCCTACTGATATTGCGTACAATAAGAAGCCCATCGCTCTAGACAAACTGGCCCGTTGGAGTCGATCGCATCTGACGAATTCCAATCACCGACGGCATCGGCGATCTGCGCGAATCATTCGAGATATTACTCGGCCACAAACTGCCGCGAGAAACACTACGAGTCTGATTAAAAACAGCACCGTTCAAATCCAACATTTCAATTTGCCGACTCAGTACAGTACCATCATCGATCGGGCAATCTTCCCCCGGATGCTGCACCGAAAGCAATAGCGTATCTCCCACAAAAGTCGGCCCCGTCATTTCGCACCGATTCGGGCCGTAAGCAAACGGAATTACTGTTCCTGCATTCGGTCCAGAAGTCGGGATATAAAACAGCCAATTGTTGCCGAAAACTCCAGTAAAATCTGACACATTTCCAGTCTTGTTGTGGTCGATCGCCGTTGGCTTTCCAGCCGCACCGACATCAAAACCGTTATGCGTGCTAGTAGACATATCAGTGACGGCCCAAATGTTACCTTGAGTGTCAAAAGCCAAATTGTCTGCACTAGCAAATCCCGCCCCAGCTACCGAACCCGCTTCTCCACCTTGAGCCAAACGCTGCCAGCGGAACGTCAAACCTGCCCCATCGGGACTGTCTTCAATTATTTTGTAAAGTCCTCCCGACTGCTGAGTGCTATTGAGTTCGGCAGTGTATTTAGCAACAGTAAAAATGCGAGAATCCGGATAACCGTCGCTTCCCGGTGCGCTGTCAGTATAAGCAATAAAAACTTCCTTAGTAGTAGGATTGATTTCCAAATCTTCCGGTCGCGCTGTCGGAGTGCCACCAATCAAATTAGCAGCTAAGAAAGCATCAACTAAAACCGCCCCTTGGCTGCTGTAAAAATTAGCAAGAGTTTTATTGCTATAGCCAGGAAGTGCTATTTCTTCATTGGTTGTATCTACTACAAAAGAACCGCCGTCTTCGGTTTGACCAGCAATCCCGGCGCGTTTGGGCAAGCGAGTATTTGCATCTCTTTGAGCTTTGCCAAAACTTGCTAATTCCGCTTCGCCAACTTTAGAAGGACGCACCGGATTCGTCGGGGCATTAAATGTCAGTGGCAGCCATCTTCCAATACCGTTGCGGTTGTATTGGGCAACGTACAAAACGCCGTCTTCAAACAAGCGGCTGTTGTTTTTATCTGCAGGATTGGTGACAGTACCGTTGCTGACAAATTTCCATGTGTGTCCGCCGCGCCGATCGTCCCCCATGTACACTACTAATCTGCGGCCTGCTTCGGCGCGAATCGCGACGTTTTCGTGGCGGAAGCGGCCTAAAGCCGTGTGTTTGCGGGGGCGGAAACTCGGATCTTGAGGATCGACTTCTACCATCCAGCCGTATTTTTCGCCGACTAAGCCGAATTCCTCGCCCGTAGTGCCCTTGGCGTAGCCCGTTTGGCCGCCGTTGGGTTTAACGTTTTCCTGAACTCCCACGAAGAATAGTTCGCTACCTTGGAAGTTTTCTTCGGCGGAGAGGATTGTGCCCCAAGGGGTTGTGCCGCCGGAACAGTTGTAGGCTGTACCGATGATGCGGTTGCCGAGTCCGTCGCTGTTGACTTCCGCGAAGACTTGGGTGGCTGCAGGGCCCGTACCCGTGAGGTACTCGTTATCCCCTTGTCTGCTTCCCCAAGAGGTGACATCTTTGTATTTGTCGGCACGCTGGCTGTTGATTGCGAGGCCGGAAAGTCCGTGAATGCGTCGGTTGAGTGGATCGCGGGCGATCGCCCCAAAGCGTCCGTTGGCTTGTTTGGTGATGCGGACGATCGAACCGCCGAGATTGTACAGAAATTCGCCGAAGCTATCGCGATTTTTTACGGATAAGTCTTTACCGAGTACGGCGCGATCCGTTGCTGGAAATGATGCCACATCTGCAGGCGCTTCCGGTGCCACTTTCGACATCGGGAAGGATACGTACTCGTGGTTAACCCAGAGATAGCCGTCGTCATTGCTGCCGCGAAGGGGTAGGAAGGCGGTGTAGTCGCAGTTGTAGCCGAAATAGTCGGTTGGATTGGGAAAAACTCCATCGCCCCAGCGGAGAATCACGTAGCGTTCGTATTCCGGCGGCACAACCACATCGTCAACAACGCTGTAACTCGTTAATTTAGTATTCTGCGAGGCCGCGATCACGGTTCCCTGTCCGTTTAAGCCCGTCGGCATAAAGCTGGGCAGTTCTCGATAAATCGGCAGCGGGTGGGGAAGTCTTAACGGAGTGAAAGATAGCGGCCCCATAACAGATTCCGCCGAGGTGGAATTGATGCCGAAGAGTGTTTGAGTTAGTTGAGGGGCAAGCACAGTGGTAGCTGCACTGCTGCCGAAGAAAATTAACAGTTGTCGGCGAGTTATTTTAGACATAAATTCCTTTTCAAACCAACATCCTCAGATGATTCCGTATGAAACTCTATCACTGTTCAATTAAGAGGAGTTAACCTGAAGGTTAATTAACAGTACCTTGTATTTGGGTTAATAACAAGTTAAATATCTTTGTTACTGGTTATTAGTTATTGGATGTTTGTGACAAATACCCTCTACCCGTGTCCAATTATTAATATCTCAATCATCTCGAAAACCCGGATCGTTTTGTCTGGATGTCGCTCGACTGGCTGCAGGTACATTGATCGCTTGCGAAGACCCAGAATTTGCGGGCGAAGTATTGCCGTCTCTGAATCCCAGCAGCAATTGAGCATCGGCAAAATATCTAGTCCACTGTTCGATTCTCGCATCTTTCTGCCAGTCGTGGCGGGATACTCTCGATCGCAAAACAGGAACTCTTTGTCGGCTGCGATCGGCTGTAATGATGACTGTAACTTCTGTTAATGCCGGATTTTCTTGAAACTCCCGGGCGATCGACTCTTTCGCTAAATCTTCCGCCTGCTGCACTAAACTTGCAAAAGATTGACTGCCGTCCGAATCTAGGGTAAGATAGCTTTCCTTACTTTCTGCTAAAGATACTGATATATTTGCAGTAAAAATGACCGTTGCCAAAATCCCGGCTGAAAATAAGCGTCGGTGCAAACTCATTATTTTTTAAACTAAATGCTGACACTTGTCAATCATAATCAATAAAAATTAACCTCAAATTAAGCTGTGATTAAAATAATATTTTGTAGAATCAGATTTAGCCGACAATAGGGCTTGTAGGCTAGATAACTAAATCTTTCTTTATTCTTGCTTTTTCCCTCTCCCCTCTTCCTTCTTCTCTCTTCCTTCTTCTCTCTTCCTTCTTCTCTCTTCCTTCGGACTGACATCCGTTACATCTTGTACAGTGCTCGTTGCCGAACCTTCTTCCTTTTTTATGAAATCAACCAAATGTGCGATCGCCCTCGGTAGCAACTTAGGCGACTCCCTCGCCACACTCTCTAGGGCGATCGCAACCCTCAACAACACCCCAGGAATAGCCGTAAAATCTCATTCAAGCTGGTATCAAACCGCCCCCGTTGGGCCGCCGCAACCCGATTACATCAACGCCTGTGCCATCCTAGAAGTGGCACTAGAACCAGAACACTTGCTAGCAAAATTATTAGAAATCGAGATAAAATTTAATCGGATTCGCCGAGAAAAATGGGGGCCAAGAACCCTCGACCTAGATTTGCTACTGTATGACGATTTAATCTTAGAAACTCCGACACTGACTTTGCCTCATCCCCGGATGACCGAAAGAGCTTTTGTATTAGTACCTTTAGCAGAAATTGCCCCGGATTGGGTGCATCCGGTGACGAAAAGTACGATCGTCCAACTCCTGCAAACAGCAGACTGTTCCGGAGTGCAAAAATTGCCCTTGTAAAAATTGAGCAAAATTCGCGGATCGTACCAGTAAAAAAAAATGCAACCGTAGGTAAGCTCCAAACAGCGATCGTTATCAGTCATTCCCCATCTAAAATCTAAAATCTAAAATCTAAAATCCTATGAGATCGCCTATGATGTCTTAAATCGCTGCCATCAAACATTATTCGCTTGTCGCTTATGTCGATCGGTCAAGAACTACCCCAACTCCTCAAACAACGCCTATTTTACCAAGGGCGCAAATTTAACTTTGACGTAGCCACCCTCCGTCTTCCCAACGGTTCCGAAGGCGAGTGGGAATGTATTCGTCACCCCGGCGGAGCACTTGCAGTTCCCGTCACCCCCGAAGGTAAACTCGTCTTGGTACGCCAATATCGCTTTGCCACAAAAGGGCGAATTTTAGAATTTCCCGCCGGGACAGTTGAAATCAATGAAAGCCCCGCCGAAACTATCAAACGCGAAATCGAAGAAGAAACCGGATATCGCGCCGGAAAATGGCGGAAATTAGGGCAATTTTTTCTCGCCCCCGGTTATTCCGACGAAATCATTTATGCTTTTTTAGCCCAAGATTTGGAAAAACTGGAAAAGCCGCCCGCACAAGACGATGATGAAGACATTGAAACAGTTTTATTCACCCCGGAAGAATTAGAAAAAGCTATCTTAGCTGGGGAACCCATTGATGCAAAATCAATTTCTAGCTTTTTCTTGGCACGTCCCTTTTTGATGTAAATAGGACTGACGAAAAAACCCGGTTTCTTATAAGAATCGTGCATCAAACCGATAAATCTTAACTTAGAAACCGGGTTTTTGACCCCGCCTGTGTCCAGGACTGTAAAATCTAAAATCTAAAATCTAAAATCTAAAATCGAATGTCCGATCTAATTTTATTTTGGCACCGCCGCGACTTGCGTATTTCTGACAACATCGGACTGGCAGCAGCGCGCCAGCAAAGCCCGAAAGTAGTCGGGATTTTTTGTCTCGACCGCAATATCCTAAATCGCGATGACGTAGCGCCAGCCAGAGTCACGTACATGATCGGCTGCTTGCAAAAACTCTCCTCGCGTTACAGGGAAGCAGGCAGCGAATTACTGATAATTCAAGATGACCCGATTATAGGAATACCGAGATTAGCAACAGCTATAAATGCTCAAGCAGTATTTTGGAGCTGGGATGTAGAACCCTACGCAAAACAGCGCGATCGGTCCGTATCAAACGCCCTCCAACAAGCAGGAATTAAAGTTCAAAATTTCTGGGATCAAGTCCTGCACGCCCCAGATGAAATTCGCAGCGGTACAGGGACTCCCTACACAGTTTATACACCATTTTGGAAAAAATGGAACAGTAAACCCAAACCCCAACCAGTAGAGACACTGCCGATAACTTATCTGGAATTAATGACCGGATTAACGGCAGAAGAACAAGCAACCGCAAACGAAGCAGGTGCAATGGAAACAGTGCCCACTGCCTCTAGTTTGGGATTTATTTGGGAAAACCCATTAGTAATAGAACCCGGAGAAGATGCAGCGCAACAAAAATTAGAAGAATTTTGCGATCGGGCAATTTACGAATATCAAGAACAGCGCAATTTCCCCGCAACTAACGGCACATCCCAACTCAGCGCCGCCCTCAAATTTGGTGCAATTGGCATCCGCACTGTTTGGGAAGCTACCCAGATAGTAATGGACACTTGCCGCAGCGAAGAAGCGTGCACAAGTATCAGGACTTGGCAACAGGAAATAGCGTGGCGGGAATTTTACCAACACGCCATGTATAACTTCCCAGAATTAGCAGACGGCCCCTACCGTCAAGCATTCAAAGACTTTCCTTGGGAGAATGATGAAAAACTTTTTCAAGCTTGGTGTAAAGGCAAAACTGGCTATCCTATTATCGATGCAGCAATGCGGCAGTTAAACCAGACAGGTTGGATGCACAATCGCTGCCGCATGATAGTCGCCAGTTTCCTCACCAAAGATTTAATTATTAACTGGCAGTGGGGCGAAAAATACTTCATGCAAAAATTGATAGATGGCGACCTTTCTGCTAACAACGGCGGCTGGCAGTGGAGCGCATCGAGCGGCATGGACCCGAAACCTTTGCGAATATTCAATCCGGCGAGTCAAGCTCAAAAATTTGACCCAGAAGGCGAATATATTCGGCACTGGGTTCCAGAATTGCGCCGCGTTGATACTAAAATTTTGCTAACAGGAAATATTTCACCTTTAGAACGCCGACTTCTTCATTATCCGTCTCCAATCGTAGATCACAACGAGCAGCAGCGCAAGTTTAAAGAACTTTACAACCAGCAAAAAAACGCAGATTAGAGGGTTATATTTTTGGCGATAGTTACAAGTAAATTAAGTGGAGTGGATCCGTGGACCTCTCCAGTTAAAAGAGTGTATCCGCTATAATAAACTTAAATAAATCGGAGGTTGAAATGGTAAATCTACAATTAAAACAAATCAGTTTACCCCAGGGCAGAGAGTGCTGTTCCATGATGTCAACTGGCAGGAATTTGAAGCAATTTTAGAAGAGTTGGGAGAACATCGTGGCTCTAGAATAGCTTACAGTCAAGGAACTTTGGAGATTAGGATGCCACTACCAGAACATGAATTCAATAAGGAAATCATTGGCGATATGGTGAAAATATTACTCGAAGAACTTGAAATTGATCGAGAATGTTTTGGTTCTACGACTTTTAAGCGAAAAAGTATGTTACAAGGAATTGAACCTGACAACTGCTTTTACATCCAGAATTATGCTCTAATGATTGGTAAAAAGCGGATAGACTTAACGGTCGATCCGCCGCCTGACTTAGCAATTGAAGTCGCTCTAACTTCCAAAACTCAACTCGATGCTTGCGAAGCTCTGGGAGTACCTGAAATATGGCGCTATGAAAATAAGAAGCTTCTGATTAATGTGCTTCAAGATGGGAAATATGTTGAATCGGAAATTAGTGCGATTTTTCCCAATTTGCCAATTATTGAAGCTATTTCTCAATATTGCGAACAAACCCAAACAGTGGGGACGAGTCAAACTCTCAGATTGTTTCGCCAGTGGGTTAAAAACCAAATACAAAATTGATAGGAAATCCCTAGTTAACGCACTTGCTGTTAAAAAGCAGGCTTCTTGACGATCGCAAAAAAGCCATTTTCTCACAGCCAGCCTCCTAATTCCCTTGTATTTTTAATTTCGCTTTTGGGAAATAGAGAGAGAGTAAGGGTGTTGACCTTGAGCTCGATCGCCCACAAAAATAACATAAGTCCCCTTGTCCCCATAACCGGAAAATTCTACATTGCCCGCAGCAGCATTCGCCGGCAGCACGCAGAAACGCCCCCTCGGCCCCTGAATCATCAAACTCGGAGCTCCAGCGGTTTGTACTGCAATCCGCCAGTAAGGCAAATCCTGCGTTACTTCGATGACGTGGTTCGGTCCTTGGGAGACAAAACCGCAGTCGCCACTATTGTTCGGGCCGCCGGAAACTCCAGAAACTCCCAGCGGTTCGGGAAATCCCGGAGCAATTTGTAGCGGTTGGCTCCGAAGGGCACCGGCATCCGCTAAAATCATTGCCAAGGCTAGGGTCACAATCGGGCTAAACCACAGTTTGCCGTGATCGCCCGGATAATTGATCTTCATATTTCCTCACACAATGACATTTGGTTCTAGTTCTTTGACGGTAGGGGATAATGGCGGTTCCAAACACATTAATCTAAAATAACTTCCGAATTTTTTTATGAATCCTCAAAATAACTTCAATTGGCAGCAAGCGTTCGGAGAACTAAAAGCTAAAGTAGAACGATCGCCGCTCATCACACAAAATTCAGACAGCTATCAAGCCGTCGGAACCTTATACAATCAATTACTGCACAAGTTTCAAAGACTCCCCAAACCGGGGCAGGTGGCAGCCTTTGCCGTCGGAGGGATAATTGTCCTGACAGTCTTCAATAGCGTCGTACAGCTAATTTCATCGCTGATGACTCTTGCCGTTCTGGGAGTGCTAATCTACATAGCGTATAAATTGGCAATTTCCCCCCAGTCTTCAAATACTAACGACAAATAATAGGAATTTCTAAATATGGCTAACCCCACCGCGCCCAGCGGGATCAATCAACCCGATCCGTCTTGGCAAACACAATCCAAGCAAATGCCACTGCTGGTTCGCAGGTGCGGCGCTTGGGCAGTCGAAATTTCGTTAATAGCGGCCAGCGCCCTCGTTCCCTTCAGTATCGGGGCATTGGTCAACAAGGAAACTGAAACCGTGCCGCTCAATTCCTCAGTAGCAGCAGCATCCGAAACCGTCGCCCGTACCTTGGGCATACCCGTGCGCGATCGCAGCCCCAGAGTCGCACCCCTAACTAATCTATTCTGGTCAGGGGCGCTGCTGGCACCGGCAGTTTTAGCGGGGTGGCAACTGTTTTTGCTCGCCAGAACCGGTCAAACTATGCCCAAACGCTGGTTCGGGGTCAAAGTTGTCACAGCGTCGGGTACTCCTCCGGGTTTTGGGCCAGTGCTAATTCGCGAAACTTTAGGGCGCTGGGGAGTGCCTCTGGGCGTCGCTTACGGCATTTGGCGCTTGAGCGGTGCGTTTCCAGATTTGCTGATTTTAGGGGGGCTGAGCGGCTTGGCAGTGCTCGCAGACGGGGCGGTTGCGTGGCGTTACAAACGGCAAGCGGGACACGATCGCCTAGCCAATACTTTGGTGGTCAACGCTCGATCGAATCAACTGTCTGACAATCCTGTCAAGAGTCCTGATTGGACTGAGGAAGACGCGCAGATTGCGGCTTTGGTTGTGACTCCACAAAGCGGCCTGAAAACAAATGCCAGTTTGTGGAATTGGATGCGCCAACACCCAGGCACAACTTTAGTAATAGTTACCGTCTGCAGCGCGGGATTGATTTTAACTTTGTTTGTCGGCACTCTCATCTACACTCAAAGTCAAGCAAATATGCGGGATTCCCGGCAGCGGAACGACGAATTATTTGTGGCTTTAGTTAGCAAATTGTCTCCCACATCGGCTAGCGGGGCATCGGGCAGGCGATCGGCTATTTTGGCTTTGGGGGCGGTGGAAGACTCCCGCGCCGTACCGCTGCTAGCGGATTTGCTAGCTCAAGAAGACAACCGCGCCATGCTGGACGCGATCCAGCAAGCTTTAGTCAGTAGCGGGCCGAAAGCTTTGCCTGATTTGCAGCGATTGAATCAGGCCCTCAGCAACGACCTCGATTCCCTGCGGTTTGGCGGCAAGGCCCCGGAACGCGAGTTAGCGGCCGCCCGCCAGCGAACAGTACAAAGGGCGATCGGCAAAATTCTCACAGTGTATAGCAGCCAACTCAACGGCGCGGATCTGAGCCGCACGGATTTAGCTCAAAGTCCTGCCGGCCCGTCTCAGTTTACTTTAGTTTTAAACAAAGTTGACTTGTCAGGAATTAAACTGAAAAATGCCAATTTAACCAATGCCAGCTTGCAGGGAGCTCGCTTTTACGGCACCGGCGAAGACAGGCGTCCTGGTACATTTGACGATTGGATTTCTGACTTGAGCGGCGCTAATTTGGAAGGAGTAAATTTGGTCGGGGCGTCTTTGAACAGTGCTGTAATGAACCGGACTACTTTTGTGCGCGCTGTCATGAACAAAGCTAATTTGTCAAACGGCAATTTGAATGCAGCTAATTTCAGCAGTGCTATTTTAATTGGAGCCAATTTACAGGAAGCACTGTTAAAAAATGCAAGTTTTACCGGGGCAGATATAGGAAGCGCGAATTTGTCGGGAGCGGATTTATCGGGTGCGCGTTTGGGCAAAGTGAAGGCTCAAGGCTCTCAGTTGTCCTTGACAAATTTGTCTAAATCGGAATGGCAAGGTGCTGATTTGTCCGGTGCTGATTTGAGCGGCGCAAACTTACAAAATGCCGATTTGACTTCGACTAAACTCGCCAACGTGAATTTTAAAGATGCTCGGTTGCAAGATGCGAATTTTCGGAATGCGGAGGTGAGTTCGGTTGATTTTAGGGGCGCGAATTTAGCGGGAGCGAATTTTAAAGGCGCTGTGTTTCAGGGGAAAACAGCTTCGGATCAATTTATTCAAAATCCGACTGGTAGTAAATCCGGTAGATTCCTAGGAGTTGATTTTGGGGAGGTTAAGAATTTAGATAAAAGTCAAATTGCTTACATTTGTTTGCAGGGGGGGATTCATCCGAAGTGCCCGCAGAAGAAGTAAGGATTGGTTGTTAGCGAGTAGGCTAATAAAGTTGAGCAAAGAACAGGTAGGGTAATTATGAGCGTTAAGCGAATCATTTATCTCCTCCTAGCAATTCTGGGGCTTGTGCTGCCTTGGTACTATAACTTGCAGTTTTTTAGCAATGCTGGCTTGCTCGACTTTGTAAACGAGAGTTCGGCTAATCTTGCTGCGAAATCTGTAAGTTTAGATTTGTTTATCGCAACTGTAGCAGAAAGCACTTGGATGTACGCTGAGTCAAAACGATTGGATATAAGTTTTGTAGGTCTGTACATAATTCTGGGTTTGCTTGTTTCGTTTTCATGTGCTTTCCCGCTTTTCTTGTTTGGGCGCGAAACCAAGCTGGAAACATCAAGTTAAGTCTCAAGTTGAATAGTTGTTTAACCGGTTAGTGCCGCGCAGCACAATAATTCGGTGCAGGCGATCGAGGTATTATATAATTTCCGGTAAAATCACCGTTATAGGTTTGTAGTGACGACGGAAGTGTTCAGAATTTTATGAGGATTAAAGTCCTCACTACAAACCAACGTGATGGTTGTCGTTCGAGGTAGCATAATACTAATAGCAATTTCACTCATTTTTTGCTAAAAACTTGTGGCTTGATTTTCGTTCCACCTGCCCAATTTACTACTGCATGGTTTATTAAAATTGCTATTATATCGTTTCCGGTTGTATCGGTATTTTTCAAAGGTTCAAACAGTCCGTTGTCGCGAAACCATAATTTTAGTCAACAGTCAACAGCCAACAGTCAACAATCATGAGGACTGCAACCGGAATTTATATTACGCAATAGCATCCGAACTGGCAAGAGTCTCGAATTGCGCCAATAACATTGCCTCACCATTATTTGGAGTTCCAAAAATTTTAGGTAACTGACCTGTTTGGGCGAGAACTTGTCTCACTTCTCGGTTAGATACATCGGCTAGATTTTTGTTATTTAGAATGGCATTAACCGCAGCGATACCCACACCTTGACCAACTGCAGCGTTGAATTCCACAATTCTGCCGACAGAACAAGCAAACCCTTCAAATCCAGAACAGGGACTGACCACTGCCAGGTTAGGAACGTTTTTAATTAATGCGTGGCGGATGCCAATATTAAAGATAGGGTGTTTAAAACTCAGAGTTTTAAACCATCCTAGACCATTGGCTTTATCGCGAATACCCCGGATGCCTCCCCGTACATCAAAATGATAGCTAAATGTTGCCAGTGCCTCATTAGCAGGTACGCCACCTAAGAGCATTTGGGCGCCAGTTAAAGGTTCTACAACTCCCGTCACATTGCCGACGTGTCTGATATAAAGTTCTGAGGCATAAGTAACAGAAGTAGCGCCCAAACTCCTCAGCCAAGTTGTAACAAATAACATCTCTCTTTGCATATTAGCTGTGGGCTTGCTCCCGCTTCTAGCTAAGGCTTCCGCTTCGCTGGCGGTGACGGCAAATAAAAGTGCATTCCACGAAAGTCTATCATTTGGAAGTATGGCTATATTTCCCTCATCTAAAATTGTGCCGCTTTCAGAAAAAGATAGTTTTACTCCTCTAAAGGAGTGGTAAGCTACAGACAGAGCCGGCGAGCGTACATCGATGTAATCGTTACCCGCCCACAGAGTTTTGAGATTTCCTTGGGTGTCGATCATTTCCCGCCGGAGTTCTTCTGCTAGTTTGGCATCCTTGTCGGCTGCGTAAAGCAAAAATTTTTGACTCTCTGCATCGGCCCGGTTTGTGAAGCGTTTTAGATAAATATAATCGAATTCTTTCAGTGCTCTTGCACTGAGTCCTTGGGTTTCAAAAACGAGGGTGACTGGAAGTTCTGAGTTAGGCAGACCCAATGTTTCAAATCCCTTCAGCTTTCTTACACCGGCAGCTTGAGCTAATTCGGCATTGACAGTGGCATCAATAAATTGCTTGCCGGCATAAACTACGCCTTGAGAGGTGGTTATACTGGCAATTTTTTGACCTTCTTTAGTAACTGATTTAATTTCTACTTTGCTGAGGAGATCTGCCCCAGCTTGTACCAGCATTTCTTTCAGCGCTGCACTGGCTTTGCGGGGGTCAAGTGCAATTGCCTTAACGCCGGATTTTTGTAAAAATTCTTTATAGATTGTCGCCGGTGAACCAAAGGTATCTAACTTTAAAGATTGTTGAAGTTCTTCACTAATCTGACTTCTATCTAAATAAGCAAGACCGCCTCTTACCAAATGCCCGCCAATTCCTTCTTGCAAGCTTGCTTTCGACATCAGTAGAATTCGCGGATAACGCTTTGTTCGGCGCAGATATTCTCTGGAGGCAGAGATAACAGCTAGAACTCCTGGAACTTCATCACCAAAACAGATGATATCGTAAGAACGCAGATCCATGACCATTATTTAATAACCTCTGTTGATTTTAATTTTTTGGAGCTGCATCTCAATGTTTGCCGTCAAACTCTCTGTTTTTCCAAACTCTAGCTCGCTGTTTCCTGATTTTTGCGATAAATATTCACACATTCCTGGATGCAGCAACCCGGTTTTTTCCTGAAAATCTTTCGTTGAGGACGATCGATCTCGGTTGCAAAACCCGGTTTCTGAGCGTCTGGAGTCGGTCAGTCTGGTACTCTTGATTGCCATCAGCTCAAATTATCAGGATCTATCCCCAACTCCCGCAATCGCTGAGCTAGTCGATCGGAACGTTCAGCCAGTCGATCGGCGCGCTGCGATTCCTGTTGGGCGCGCTGCGATTCCTGTTGAGCGCGCTGCGCTGATTCTTTCACCTGTTCTTCAGGAGTCAGATAACGTTTTCCATCGGCATCATACCAATACAACCACTCCCTTGTCACCCCAGAATAACTTCCCCTTTCACAACCAATCCCCAAGCCAATTTCAGGCATCCAAACAGGATTTCCTGGCTGTAATTCATACTTTCCATTGACTAACTTGTGTACTTCTAAACGGGGTTTACGACGGCGGCGGGAAGAATAAATGACGTAATAAAGTACGCCTAAAGCTTGATATTCCTCCAACTTTGTGCTGTATTCCTTGCGATAAGTTGGGGAAACTACTTCCAACACAAAAGTCGGCAAAACATTTTCATCCCACAGCACGTAACTGGGACGCAATTCTTCATCATAAAACCTTTCTACACCTAAACTCAAGAAAGCATCGGGCACAATGGCAGGTTTATCCGGGTGATGATAAATACCCATATCTATGCCAAAAAACCAGTCCATGCGTTCTGCCCAAAGTATGAGCAATATTGCTTTTAACAAGCCTGGTATTAATTCTTGCAGTTCGTTATCCACAGGCGTTTCATCTGAGTCTGGTAGTTCATCGGCTGAGGGCCAGTGCCTCGGAAATTTGTAATCTAACATGGCGGCTTTCCTCAAAACTCATTAATATTATACCGTTGATTTGTTGAGCGATAGTATCTATTGAACCAACCGCGAAGACGCGAAGCAAAAGAAGAGAATATGATAGGGAATTTTGACTTAGTTAATCTGAATAAATTTTTGTAAAATATTTGCTGCGACTTACACGATCGACTAAACTATGTCTAACCAGTCGGTTCTAATGGGGAGCAGCCGTTAGAGGAAACGGGGAAAGTTCGGTGCAAGGCCGGCGCTGTCCCGCAACTGTAATGAGAGTCATGTCGCTTTCTGAGTCAGGATGCCCGCCGATGTGTTAATTTACATAGTCTCATCTGCGAGGTTCAGCGTGAAGACCAGAAATCGGAAATTGGTCAGCTTGGGATTGATGGCTGGCTTGAGTTGTTATATTGTCCTGGGTTCGGCAACGCCCGCCGCAGCTATGCACATTTCGGAAGGTTTTTTGCCTGTGCAGTGGGCTGCATTTTGGTGGATGGTGGCGCTGCCTTTTTTTGCAGTAGGTTTGCGATCGATTACTCGGATTACAAAAGAACACCCGGAACTTAAACTATTGCTTGCTTTGGCGGGTGCGTTTACTTTTGTGCTTTCTGCTTTAAAAATTCCCTCGGTAACGGGCAGTTGTTCTCACCCGACGGGTACTGGTTTGGGCGCAATTTTGTTCGGCCCTTCGGTGATGGCTGTATTGGGGGCTTTAGTCCTGCTGTTTCAAACGTTACTGTTAGCGCATGGTGGCTTGACAACGCTGGGAGCGAATATGTTTTCGATGGCGATTGTCGGCCCTTTCGCTGCCTATTTTATCTATCAATTGCTGTTGCGAACTGGTAGCCAGCGGGCGGCAATTTTTTGTGCGGCAGCTTTGGCAGATTTGCTGACTTATGTAACGACTTCGATTCAATTAGCATTAGCTTTTCCGGCAGCCAGTGGCGGTTTTATGGCTTCGTTTCTCAAGTTTGCTGGCATCTTTGCTATCACTCAAGTACCCCTAGCCATCAGTGAGGGGTTGCTGACTCTATTGGTTTGGAATTGGCTGCATTCTTACGGGAAGCCGGAGTTGGAAACTTTGAAATTATTGAGACAGGAGTCATAAACTGTGAATCAAAAGCCTACAAAAAATCAGCAATCTACTTCGCGGCTAAATTTACTGTTGGCTGGCGCTGTGATTGTTCTGGCAGCGTTTCCTCTCGTTTTTGTGCGGGGTGAATATGGCGGTGCCGATGACCAAGCTAAGAAAGCAATTACGGAAATTCAACCGGGTTATAAACCTTGGTTCAATCATTTGTTTGAGCCGGCTAGCAGCGAAATTTCCAGTCTATTGTTTGCGTCTCAAGCGGCGATGGGGGCTGGCGTAGTTGGGTACGTCATTGGGTTGTATAAAGGCCGATCGCAATCTCGGCAGCAGTCTGATAATAAATCGTCGGAATGAACCATCAGATCGATAGTCTGGCTTATACAAATCGCTTGCGGGGGTTGCCGCCATCTCACAAGTTATCCTTTGCGATCGCCCTTTTAATTCTGTCTCTCGTTTCTGGGGCGATGGTCCAATTGTCGATCGCCCTTTGGTTGGCCGTCTGGATCGTGGTCTATGCGGGTATTCCGGGAAAACTCTATTTGCGGTTGCTGTCGCTACCGTTGATGTTTTTGCTGACAAGTTTGCCTGCTTTGGCGCTAGGTGCGGTTGCGGGCGATCGTATCCCTGCAATTGGGTGGGATATTTGGCAAGGTTGGGGCATTAGCATCAGCACTTTTTATCTGTATGTGAGTCGCACCGGCATATACCAAGTGAGCTTGCTATTTGCCCGCGCCTTCGCATCGACAAGCTGTATGTATTTCATCCTCTTGACGGTTCCATTTACCGAAATTTTGCACATTCTCAGACAATTACGCTGTCCAGAGTTGGTCACAGAACTGCTATTACTAATGTATCGGTTTATTTTTAGCTTATTGGCGATCGCCGATGAACTTTGGATTGCTCAAAACTCGCGTTGTGGCTACCGCACTTGGAAGCTGGGAATGCACAGTTTAGGTATTTTAATCGGGCAATTGCTTCAGCGAACTTTGGAAAACTACCGTCAAGTATCGCTGAGTTTAGCGTCGCGCGGCTTTAATGGAGAATTGCGCGTTTGGAATTCTTACCCTTATAAACCTTCGCGAAGATATACATTTGAAGCTTTGTTTGGTTGCACGGTTTTAAGTTTGTTAAGTGTCGTATTTCACCGCTAAATTTATTGTTGGGACTTAGCATGGGGGCCCAGAAACCGGGTTTTTTACGAAAATACTTCGTTAGAGAATCGCAGATTCAGTAGAAAACCCGGTTTCCGATCGCCGGTGCGTCCAGGAATATTGTTGATAGTTCTCGTATTCTCGTTAGTTTAGAGGGCCGGATTTGAATAAGGGCGATCGCACTTCCTGCAACAGCTATTACAAATATGACTTTTATGAACTTAATTAATGAATTATATGAATTGACATGAACAGTAGTTGAATCAATAATTACAGTATCAAAATACATAAAAAAGTCATGTATCAAGATACTAACAAAAGAAACAGCCCGCCGCCCATTGTTTTTATTATTGCCATCGGCTTAATTGGGTTGGGCGCATACAAGTTCCTTCCCGGTTTATTGAATGCCAAAAATTCAAATACACCTCCATCGAAATCGACATCTACATCTACATCTGCCCCCATCGCATCGGGAGCGATCGCCAACCGTATCAGTTTAGGAAATCAGATATTGGTGACATCCCAAACAACACCTGACAAACAAGCAGGAGTTCAAGCTTTTGCTGAGGGAAATTACCAAGCTGCCACCCAATATTTTCAGAAATCGCTGCAACAAAATCGCAACGACCCAGAAACCATTATCTATTTGAATAATGCCCGATCCAGCACGGGTTCTTCCTTGAAAATTGCTGTCAGCGTCCCCATTGGTAGCAACCCCAATGTCGCCCAAGAAATCCTTCGAGGTGTTGCCCAAGCTCAGGATGAAATCAATACTAGCGGTGGCATCAATGGCGCAAAACTGCAAGTAGAAATTGTCAACGATGACAACAGTCCAGAAGTGGTCAGAGAATCTGCAAAAACATTGACCAAAGATCCGACTATACTAGCAGTAATTGGACACAATGCTAGCAACGCATCTCTCGAAGCTGCTCCGATATATCAGCAAGAACAACTGGTAATGGTGACACCGACGAGCTTTGCCAATAATCTCTCAGGATTTGGCAGCTACATATTTCGCACAGTCCCCAATATTAGCGTAATGGCAGCTCCCTTAGCCGAATATGTAGTTAAAACAGAACGCCAAACTAATATTGCGGTTTGTTATGACTCCCAAGCACCGGATAACATATCCTTTAAAGATGAATTTGTGGCATCTCTTACTGCTGCTGGAGGCAAATTAGTTCCCACTGTTTGCGACTTTTCATTACCCTCTTTTAATCCCGACAATGCCCTGGCAGATGCTGTCAGCAAAGGTGCACAAGGATTGATGGTAGCACCCCACATCGATCGCATTGACCGTGCGATTTCTCTGGCTCGCAGCAATCGAGGCAAATTGCGACTCTACGGCAGCACTACGCTCTACACCTTTCAAACTTTAAAAGACGGACAAAAAGACGTTAACGGGCTTGTTTTGCCCGTTCCCTGGCATCCTGAAACTAATCCCGGTAGCCGTTTCCCAGAAAATGCCCGCCAGCGTTGGGGAGGCATTGTGAATTGGCGAACAGCAACGAGTTTTGATGCGACTCAAGCTGTCATCGCTGGCTTGCGGCAAAGCAATACGCGGGAAGGGTTGCAACAAGCACTCAGAAATGCGAGTTTTTCGGCAGCAGGATCGAGCGAGGATGTGAAGTTTTTGCCCACGGGCGATCGGGCTGGTAAGCCGATTTTAGTACAAGTTAAACAAGGAGGAAGCACTGGCTATAACTTTGTCCCGCTGCGGTAACTTTGTTAAGTGCGATCGCACTCACATCTTGCACATTCTCAATCAGTCTTTCAGGGGCGGGCTCTCCTGCCCAAACCCTACTCCCCCCAATAAAATTCCCTCTTTGTGGAACAGGCATCTTGCCTGTTTCTTAGCATGATTAAAATCTAATTTTCTGTTGAATTAGCCAAATTTTTAATATAAAATGAAATGAGTAGATGAAAGGAGAGCGTTGTGTATGATGATCGCGCCAGTTGAAACCAAAACCTACACGGCTGAGGAATATCTAGAATTGGAAATCAATTCTCAGGAGCGGCATGAATTCATCAATGGGGAGATTGCTCTGATGGCTGGCGGCACACCGGCTCACAATGAAATTACCACTAATTTAGTTGTTGCGCTGAAACTGGCATTAAAAGGGAAACCATATCGGACTTTTAGTTCGGATCAGCGGCTTTGGGTTCCGCAGCTTAATAATTATACTTACCCGGATGTGATGGTGGTAGCGCGCCCGATAGAGCTGCAATCTGGACGGACGGATACAATTACTAATCCGCTGCTCATTGCTGAGGTGCTATCTAAAGATACTAAAGCTTATGACCGCGATGAAAAGTTTGCTGCTTATCGCACTATTCCTAGTTTTCAGGAATATTTATTAATCAATCAATATCGGCTACAGGTGGAGCAATATTCTAAAACTGATGCGAATAAGTGGATTTTTTCGGAATATAGCTGTATGGGCGATCGGCTGACATTAACCTCTATTCCTGCGGAAATTTCGCTGGCAGATTTGTATGAAAATATTGACTTTGGTGAATAGGCGGACGGTTTTTTGTCAAATGTTCCAAATAGTGGTAATATTCCCGTATATCGATCGGCTCTGATGGAGAACAGCCATCAGACGTAAGGGGGAAAGTTCGGTGCGAATCCGGCGCTGTCCCGCAACTGTAATGAGATCGTTGGATCTCTGAGTCAGGATGCCCGCCGATTTGTTTACCTGTTGTTTTTCATCTGCGAGGTATAGATGATGGTGAGTTTATTATTTTTTTTATTATTGGATTGGGGTTTTTTAACCGCAGATATGAGCAGATAAACACACATGGAAGCTGATGTAATTCGCTCTGGGTTCTGAAGCGTATATTATTTTAATGAAAAAGAAATGCGAATCGAAGATAGTGTTTGGCAGGGTAGTTTTGGCTACTGGCAAAACTTGTTTATTCATCAGAATATTTTGTCGATCGGACATACTGCTTGGAATGGCTTTTTGCATCGAGGACGAGGCTTGGTTGCTTGCAAAATCAATACTCCCATTAACGGCTCGGTGAATTGGAGCGTAGATACTATAAAGTACGATCTGCACTTTATTTCCGACTTGGAGGCAACCGTTTATTTGCAACAACTAGAAATAGAGCAAAATACTGTTTCAAATCTGCTCCAAATCATTGCTAGCTACGAACCCAAGGAAGCAATTATATTTTTGTCGATCGCCAACGGTCAGATTGATATCAATTTGTTGCAAAACTTGGCAATTTCTCCTGTTGAGTGCTATGAACAAGTATGCAAGCGCTGGGAAGAATTTCAACTCTGCCCTAAATCCTAAAACTTACTAAATTTTCCGAATGCCGCAGCCAAAATCAATCGAAATTTCCAAGGTAACTCGCTACCAAAATGCAGCGCTTAATTACTATTTGGGCCTGACAGATTCGCCCTACCTTCACTACGGCTATTGGGAAACCCTACCTGTGCCCGCTGACGAACTAACGATCGCACGATTGCGCCTGGCTCAGCAAGCTTATACTGTAAAACTGTTGGATGCGATCCCCAAAGGCACTCATACGATACTCGATGTGGGCTGCGGGATTGGCGGAAATGCGGCTTATTTGCTCGATCGAGGTTTTGCAGTGGAAGGGCTCGCACCCGATCCGTTTCAACAGCAGCGCTTTCTTAAGTGTACGGGCGATCGGGCAATCTTCCACCTCACGAGGTTTGAAGACTTCAAAGCAACCCATTTCTACGATCTTATTCTCTTTAGCGAAAGTAGCCAGTATATGTCGGCTGTTGATATTGCTAACGGTGCCGCCAAAATCCTCAATCAGGGCGGTTACGTTTTGCTGGCCGATATGCTGCGATCTAATGCTAATTATAAAGAGGGAATGTTCTCTAATTGTCATGTTGTTACGGAACTTCATGCAGCATTAAAGCAGGCTGGATTCACTTTAGTAAAAACTGAGGATATTTCCGCCCATATTTTGCCAACAATCGATTTGTATGTCGATACTTTCCGCAGGTATGGACTGAATACGATGATCTATGTTGCAGATTTAATTGCGATAACAGTTCCGCCCGTCCACAAATTCCTGCGCTGGATATTTCGCCGCTGGTTCAAGAAGTTGGTGGTTGAAGGATTGGAAGCGGGCCAACTTTTTGAGAAACATCTCTGTTATGAAATGCAACTTTGGCAGTTGTCAAAATCTGATCGAGGCTGACACAAATATAGCAATCCTAAATCATTTGTGAATTTTTTACTTCCTCCCCTTGATAAGGGGAGGGTTGGGGTGGGGTAAAAAGTTGACGACTCCTGCAAGGATTGCTATACAATGGAAATCGGTAATCGGTAATTGGAGGCATAGCCTCCGGGTATTTATTCTCAGGCAGAGCCTGGGAACAAGGCTATAAAAAATAACGAATATGTCTGAATGGATTCTCGAATTCGATCGCACTTCCTACTCCTATCCCTGCGGTTCGCGAGTGGCAATTCAGGGTTTAAATCTCAAAGTCCCCGCTGGGAAACGGTGCGGGCTGATCGGTCAAAATGGCTGCGGCAAAACTACCTTTTTTTTGTTAGCAAATGGCTTATATCAACCGCAACAGGGAATCATTAGCTGGCAAGGTGAACCCTTTCGCTACGATCGCAAATCCTTGATGCAACTGCGCCAACAAATCGGACTCGTCTTTCAAAATCCCGAACATCAATTAGTAGCTTCGACGGTAGAAGAAGATATTTCCTATGGATTGTACAATTTAGGCTTAAGAGAATCCGAAATTGCTCAACAGGTGCAGGAGGCGATCGAGCAATTCGATCTCAGCGAACTCGCCCGCGAACCAATTCACAATCTCAGTTTGGGCCAGAAAAAGCGGGTTTCCATAGCCGATATCATGGTTCTGGAGCCCAAACTGCTGCTGTTAGATGAACCTACCGCTTATCTCGATCCGCGTCACACCCGACAACTGATCGGTTTACTTCAACAAATTCACAGCGCTGGAACCACCATCCTTTTAGCAAGTCACGACCTCGATTTCATCTACCGCTGGGCTGATTGGGTGTTTGTAATGGATCGAGGACAACTGATTTTAGAAGGAACACCGGGAACCGTTTTTGCTCAGCGGGATGTGTTGGAACAATTGCAGCTTGGTGTACCGCTGGCGATCGAGCTTATGGAGCAAATCAGAGGGATGTTTCCAACAGACGATCGCTCAAAAATGCCCACTTTCGAGCAATGGCAACAACAAATTTTACAAGCACGTCGGCTGCTTTAACGAGACTTAGACAATTGATAATTGGCGTTGCTGATTCACGGTATGAATCACCTTTGATCGAAAGTTACAAAACTCACCCTCAAGCAGGTTTATAGCAATTGCAAAATCTTGAATTCATACTTTTATCCAGCAACGCCCCCCGTGGGGAAGTTCAAATTACACATTACCAATCATCAAAAATTGATTTAGGAAAAAGGCGAGCGCCCCACTGCCGATCGGCACAGTCAGATTGTCAATTCCCAGCTTGGAAACCGACTCCAAAGTAGCAGCAACTAAAGCTACAACAGCAGACACAGCCCAAGTTTGCCAAACTGCGCCTTGAACCGCCAGCAACATCAAACTGCTAACAGCAAAACTCACCAAATACATAGTTGCAGAACCTTCCCAACTTTTCTGCATTCCCCAAACTCGATAAATATGTTTGCCGTATTTCTGGCCGATGACAGCAGCCAATCCGTCGCCCCAAGTCATTACTAAAATGCCCAAAGCAGCGTATTCCTGATGTTGCAGCGGCCAAAACCAAGCCACGAGAACGCTGATACTAACAGCATAGAAAAAAGTCCCCAAACTCTTCCGGTTGATACTGTTAAGACTGGGTAAAATCGGAACTTGGTAAGAAATTAGGGCGATCGCACCTGCTAAAATTCCCGCCGAAATCCCCACCCAACCGGGTATTTCCAGCCACCACGCCAGCAAAATCACATTTCCAGTACCGATGTGTACCACCTTCCGCGATACTTCAGGATCGACAGAAGTAAAGCGATTTAACCCTTCAGCTACCAGTAAAATCAAACCCAACCAGACTCCCACGAGGGAAATTTGCAACCACACAGTCGGAATTTCAGAAAATATAGACACGATATTTAGGAAAAACTTATTTACATCAGGCACTGTTTACTACTTTAGTGGAAAGCGCGATCGCTCTGTTCGGTGTTGGGAAGATTTTCAACCGTCGCTACGGTATAATTTACCCGCTCTCCTGTGGTCGGTTTTGGAGACAAGGTGAGTTAGTCTAATAAAATTATTCGTTTGAAGTTTTGAGAGGCTCAGAGAATCTGATTACTATGCAGTATGTCTTAATTATTCATGAAGTAGAAAATTATGAAGCTTGGAAACAGGTATTCGATCGTGCTGAAAGCATCCGAAAAGAAGCTGGCGAGCGCTCCTATCAGGTCTTGAAGTATGACAACGATCCGAACAAAATTGTTCATTTCTCCGCGTGGACATCAATCGCAGATGCTAGGGCGTTTTTTGAGTCGCCTAGACTGGTTAAAATTAGAGAAGAAGCCGGAGTTAAAGCTCCTGAGTTTATTTATCTAGACCAATTAGAGTCAGGAGTATTGTGAAAGACCTATTTGTATAATGTAAGTTGTTCAAACTATGTGATTGTGTTTTGAGTATGTACGACGGTAGCTACTACCAGCTAATGGCTGAGTACAATTGCTGGATGAATCAAAATCTATATTCGGTCTGCTCGGCAATTCCTGATGAACAGCGCAAACAGGATATGGGTGCCTTTTTTAAGTCGATTCATGGCACTTTGAATCACTTACTGTATGGTGACAAAGCATGGATGGGGCGTTTCACTCTTCACCCATTTTCTGTTACCGCTATCGGTCAAGAACTTTATGCTGACTTTGAGGTTTTGAGAGCAGAACGGGAGACAACGGATCGGCAAATTATAGAATGGTCTACACACCTTAATTCTGACTGGTTGAGTCAACCGTTTGAGTACACCAGCAATGTAGATGGTAAATGCCGCGTCCTACCGACTTGGGTTCTGGTGACACATATGTTCAATCATCAAACTCACCATAGAGGGCAAATTACCACACTACTCAAACAACTTGGCTACGACCCAGGCGTTACAGATATTCCGTGGCTACCCGCTATATCAATCGGATAATTTCTGCTTGTAAAGCGACACGCCAGAAGACTCGGCGGTTAAAACCTCGTCTACACTTACCTCTCGTCCCAGCAGAGGGGGACTGAAGAAAATCAAGAATTTAAACCTGTTTCGGTGGGTTTTGTCTGTATAAACGTGATTTTAACCCCCGACTTTTCAACCCTTGCTTTGTGAGTTTTGTGTGTATAGACGCGGTTTCAACCGCCGCGTATTCTGTAGAAATCCTACGCCTTCACAACTCCCCTTTTACCAACTCCCGCACCGCAGCAAAAGCCCTCCTCCGCCACTCGACGGGCAGCAGCGACAATCCCAAACCCGCCCACATTTTCGCCTCAGAAACAGACTTTCCAGCCCGTACCATCAGGCGCCCTTTTTCAGTTTCGCCCACCTCAATCAGCCGCAAACCTAGCGCTAATTGAGTTTCGGCAATCCTTTTGAGCCTGACTGTTTCCAACTTCTCGGAATCAAACTCGTAGCCGATCAAATAGCGTAATTTATCGCTTAAATACGGAATTGCCCGATCGACTCCTTGCTGTCCTGTATGAACTCGATACTCCATCAACAGCTCCGGCAAGTAATAGCACTTTTTGCCAGCAATCGCAAGTCTCACAAACAAATCGTTATCTTCGCAATTTTGCAAATTCGGCCGCAGAAATCCTACTTCTTCCAGGGCGCGGCGGCGAAACAAAGTTGCCCCTATTTGCAAACTTTGTCTCAGAAAAACTGTGGAAAGCAAATCTTCAATAATTCCAGCCGACAACTCGGTGCGGCCCCACCGCTGCGAATTGAGTTTCGTCTGGTTTTCGTCAATATAATTGTTAATGTCGATCACCCAGTGATCTGTACTGACAAAATCGATGCTGGGGTCTTTATCTAAAATAGCAGATGTGCGCTCTAGAAATTGCGCGCTCAGGCGATCGTCATCGTCAAACTTGATAAAATACTCACCCCTTGCTGCGGCAAAGCCCGATCGCATATTATTACTCTTGCCGATATTCTGCGGGTGGCGAATGTAGCGAATCCCGCGATCGACAAATTCCGACATAAACAGAGGAGTGCTGTCGGTAGAACCGTCATCACAGATAATTAATTCAAAATCTGTATAAGTTTGATCTAGCACGCTGGCGATCGCACAAGCCAGCAGATGCACTCGATTGCAAGTAGGAATGCAAACGCTAATTTTCGGCACTAACTTAGACAATTTGAGATTTGAGATTTAAGATTGCAAAAAAATCCTGAAACCATTGATTTTCTTCCTTCTTCCTTCTTCCTAAATTTTCTTCCTTCTTCCTTCTTCCTGACATCGGTTACATCCGTTACATCCCGTACATTGCTCGTTGCCGAACTTTCTTCTTCCTTCACTCCACAGTTAATTTTAAGTCAAACGAGCCGTACATTCGAGAATTAACTTTTGATTCACCAAAGCAAAAGGCTGAATTTCCAAAGCGCGACGAAAAGCTTGAATAGCATTTATGTATTCTCCCAAGGCAGCGTAGCACAAACCTAGACCGTGCAACGCCCCAAAATGCACCGGGTTCAGTTTGAGGACGATTTGGCAGTCGTCGATCGACTTTTTATAATTTCCTTGGGTATAGTGAAGTACGGCGCGCCGGTTCCAAGCTTCAGCAAAATCCGGCGCTTCCGCAATCAGTTTCGTCAGCAAATCCAAAGCGTGGTGAACATCGCCTGCATCTAACGAAACTTGCGATCGCCTGAGAATTTGCATCCCATAGTCACCCTTCTGGTTAAACCAAGTGCGCCAGAGTTCTGTAGTTGCCCGATCGCGCACGATTTCGTCGGACTTTTTCAAGTCTTCGAGCAGCGCCTTAACAGATAATTCGTCCATAGGTGCGAAGATTGTTAAAAAGATTTTATCAATCAATCTTATCGCGCAATCGGCAACTTTATTTATCCCACATCCCATGAAGATTTTGATGCTTTCCTCGACTTTTCCTTATCCGCCAAGTCGCGGAGGAACTCAGGTAAGGACGTTTAATTTATTGCAATACTTGAGCCGGCGGCATGATGTAATTCTCGGCACTGTACGATCGCCCGATGTCACCGATGCACAAATCGACACATTGCGCCAGCAAGTTGGAGAATTGGCAGTTTTTCCCCATCCGCAGACACCCCCCCAACCCCCCCTTGCTAAGGGGGGGCTAAGACTCCACCAGGAGACTGAGGAAAGATTTTTACCTCCCCCCCTTAATAAGGGGGGGACTGAGGGGGGGTTCTCTAAAATAATAGGAAAATTCCACAGATTCGGTCGATTTTTGTTGTCCGGGACGCCTCCGAACGTACTCTCCAGCTACTCCCAAGCAATGCAGAATTGGGCAGACGAATTGGTAACAGCAGGCAAATGCGATGCTGTCACCTGCGAACACAGCGTTAATGAGATTTACGTGCGTCCCGAATGGCGGCAAAAATTGCTGACAGTGGCAAACATTCACAGTTCCGTTTGGGGAACTTGCAGGGAAATGTTAGCAACCGGCACCTCGGAAAAACCCCTGCGCGATCGACTAAATTTACCGCTACTCGCCCGCTACGAAAAACGCTACTGTTCCAAATTCTCCCGCATTGTTGCGACAACATCCACAGACAGAGAGCAACTCCTAGAATTGCTGTCGCCTCCGGTTCGGGTGCGAGGAAAACAAGATTTTTTTGTACCTCCCATTGATGTAATTCCTAACGGCGTGGATTTAACTCAATTTCCGTATCGGTCGATCGATCCGGGAGGACACACCTTAATTTTTGCAGGCGCAATGAACAATTTGCCCAATATTGACGCGGCGCGGTTTCTGAGTTTGCAAATACTGCCGCCTTTGCAGCAGCGCTATCCCGATGCTACCCTCACCTTAGTAGGGGCATCGCCAGTCCCGGAAGTGCTCGCCTTGGGGGAACTTCCCGGAATTCAAGTAGTAGGCCGGGTGCAAAGGGTGGCAGAATATTTGCATCAAGCTGCTGTTTGTGTGGTGCCGATGCGGATAGGTTTTGGGATTAAAAATAAAACTTTGGAGGCGATGGCTGCGGGAACCCCCGTGGTTGCCAGCGATCGAGGTTTGGAGGGTTTAGCCGTCGATGGCGGCCCACAACCGAGAAGGGCCTTGCGGGCGAACAAAGTTCAGGAGTACGTTGAGGCGATCGCCAGTTTGTTTGAAAATCAGCAGCTAAGACAAGAGATCTCTGTCAGCGCTCGATCCCTCGTGGAAAGCCAATACACTTGGGATATCATAGGTCGGCAGTACGATCGGCTATTGCAATTTTAAACTCTAAATTCTAAAATCTAAATTCTAAAATGGCATGATGGAACACAAAATTAACCCCTCAAAAAATCGAGCCAAACCCCCAGAAAATCGCCAAGTTGCTCCTCCTCCGACAAGACGCCGGCGCCAAACCCGACGCCCTAAAAATCTTCAAGAGTCCCAACTTCCCATACCTACTCCCCGAACTCGCGCCAGATATCCCTGGAAAAGACTGGTAGCTAATGTGACAGCCCTCAGCGTCTTGGCTGGCTGTGCAGCTTTGATGGGAGGCGGCGCTTGGCTGAGTTATCAGCTAATTGTCGATCCCAATGGCAACAAGTTGGTCTCTCAGTTTGTGCCGGAATGGTCGCGCCTGCCTACAGGTAGCAGAGATTCGATCCAAACTCTCGATCAAATCAAAGGCAGCATCCGCAAATTGGGATTCGTAACCGGAGAACCTCTGCCGCTTCCCGTCGATCGATCCAGCGATAATTCTATTTCCGATTTGCTATTGCCGGTGATGGTAGAAAGAACTGTTAAGGCTTCTACTGTTTGCAAAAATCCTTGCCGTCAAATAGTCGAACTTCGCGTGTACAAGCGGGTGCAGCTTCCCGATCGCAGTTCCGATAAAGAGCAGTATTTTCAGTTAGCAAGTTCTGTGAACGTAGAAGGCCCGGCGGAATCTTTTGTCATTACTTCTTTAGCTGACTCTACATCTGACAATCAAGCCTCGAATCAGTCCCTACCCCTAACAGAACTGCGCCGCTTTGACGGAAAGCCCCCCGCCTCGGGCATTTGGTTTAATGTCAGCGGTCAACTAAAGCGGGGCGACAGGAAAATTCCCTACGGACAAGTCGTTCGCTACAACCCCAGCCAAAATCATTTAATGCCGCTGTTGGAGTGGGCGAGTGCGGCCGGACAACCGCCGAATTGGCAGCAAATTGTTAAGGGGGAAAACCCGCAGTTGGCGATCGACCAAACAGTTGGTTTAGAGCCGCAATTTACCCTTTATCAAATTGGGCCGCGCAAATTTTTGCCGAACCCCGTTCAGTTAACGGCGATTTCTTTAGAAGAAATTGCTTTCAATGACGAGACTTACAAAAATGGGCTGCGACTGGCGAAAAGCGGGCTGTGGTCTCCAGCATTAAATGTCATGCGTTTGGCGAAGGGGAAAGCTGGCAAAAATTGGCCCGCAGTCGCGCAAGCTCAGCTAGAAACGATCGAATTTCACGCTAAAATTACTCGGGCTCAGGCGATCGCATCTTGGGCCAGTCCCGGTCAACAAGTTCTCGCAGAATTGATCGACGGCCGTTGGGCCGAAGCTTTGCAAGTATTTGAAGCCGATCCGAGCAACAGTAACGAAATAGCCACAACCCTCAAAAATGACAGCGGGCGGATCTGGAACCGCATAGACGCCGCCTTGAGAGTGAATGCCGCTGACGCCGATGTCAAGGCTTGGGGTGCTCTGATTGTAGCTTCTCAAGACGGAGCTCGCGAGGCGATGAATTGGCTCGACCAGCAATCAGATACTGACAGCGAAACAAGAAGTCGAATTCGGAATTTGGTCAACAAACTTCAGGAAGCAGTTTCTCAGGCTGAAAGTTTAGAAGCCCACAAAAGTCAAATTATGGGTTCTGCTACTTTAATTAACAGTGTCAATCCCGCTGAGTGGCTGGAACCCGAACCGAACAACGAGTTAAAATTGGCGGGAGAACAAGTTTGGTATCAGGTGCAAGTAGCGAGTTTTTACGATGGTAGCCGCTGGGTTAATTCGCCTTTTTCAGATGTAGAAGTGCGCTCTTTTCCTGCTACTCAAGTTAAGTGGCTCTGGGGGCGGCTGGGATTACTGGCTGACCCCAAAATTAAGATTGAGGTAGCGATGGCTAACGGTCAACAAAGAGTTGCTGTGGGAACGGTGAAAGCAGTGCAGATTCAAGACGGAAGTCTGCGCTTGCTGGCGGCGGTTGACAAGCGATCGTAATGTGGCAGAAAGCATTCGGCAGATAGAACAGTCCCGGAGGCACTCTTGACACAAAGAAACCGGGGTTTTTTACCATTTCTGCCGATTGCAACAGAAGTATTTTCGTAAAAAAACCCGGTTTCCTGGCACCCATGCGTCCAAAACTAGGAAAAAGGAAAATGCTTTCTTCTCCCCCTCTCGCAACTCATCGAGAAGCCCAATCTCAAAACTCTTCCCCTTGCCCCTTATCGCTCTTGAACAACAATGCAGACAAAAATTTTGTTAATCTAATTAACACAAGTTGCACACAAAAAATCCATAACTCTCAAATCGCGCCCTTTTTAGAGAGTGCTGCAATCATCTGGCGTTTGACTGCTTTAGCCCAAAGCTCAAACTCCAAACTGTTGATATTGTTAATTTTCACTTCCTCAACAGGCTGATCGGGGGCTTCCTTCTGTGCTGTAGTCTCCATTGTTTTTTCCTCGTACAAAAATTGTTAGTAGTCGATCGCAAACGGTTAACGTCTTACATCTATTTTATGAATTAATTCCTGCGATTAATTACACTAAAGGCAGAGATTTTAACCATAAAATGCAGTAAATACATTGAGACAATGCAATTTACGAATATAATGTAAGAAAATTCTACAACCATTGCTGTATATAGGCTTTGGCTGATATTAAAATCTTACAATTTACATTGTTTGGCACTATCAAACCAATAGTTATGTTAGTAAACTTATTTTTAAATGAATGTATTGACATATACAGCCCAAAATCATTTTGTTAAATTCACATAGTGCCGTAAAGCCGATCGCCTGCATCTCCCAGTCCGGGTACAATATAGCCGTGTTCGTCCAAACACTCATCAACTGCAGCCGTATAAATCTGCACGTCAGGGTGTTGTTCGTGAAAGTGCTTAAGTCCCTCCGGTGCCGCCAGCAAGCACAAAAATTTAATAGACTTCGGATTAACTTCTTTAAGCCTATCCACTGCCGCGACTGCTGAATTACCAGTAGCCAACATCGGATCGACAATTAAAACATCTCGCTGTTCGATATCCTGGGGAACTTTGAAATAATATTCGATCGCCATCCGAGTTGTCGGATCGCGGTACAAACCAATATGTCCTACTCTCGCAGAGGGAATCAGCTCTAAAATACTATCCAACAGTCCTTGACCTGCGCGCATAATCGAAATAATAACAATTTTCTTTTCTGCAGCCAGCACCGGTGCATTCATTTTGGCGATCGGCGTTTCTATTAGTTCGTATTTTAGCGGCAAATCTCGCGTCACTTCATAGGCTAGCAGCATCCCAATCTCTTTCAGCAATTGGCGAAATTTCGCCGTACTCGTTTTAGTTTGCCGCATGAGAGTTAACTTGTGCTGTATCAAAGGATGGTCAATGACAGTAACTTTAGCACTCATTTTTTTGAATAATTAATTTGCTTTATTCTAACTTATCAGCCATCAACGCTTTCTTGACGCAAAAAAATAGGTTTCTGTAGCCCCTTCCTTCTGGACTACTTATATCAAACCCGTATTGCAAACACGAATACTGCGCCAATAAATTTTGCTCCTAGACTTGCCTTTCATCTGCACACCGCGACACTAAATAATGCGAGGTTTAAAAATCACAATAAATTAATTTTCTCGCTTCCTGTTCTTCCCGCGCTCTTCATGAGAACGCATATCCCGCTCCAAAAGCCTCCCGACCGGTCTAGCTGTCTGGCACTTCGTCCAAGCCCACTAAAAAATATCCGGATTCAAGCACTGGAATCTTCCGGAACTTTCATCAACAGATACGAATCTTAAGAAGTATCAGCAGAAAATATTTTTTTCGATTAATTCACTAATCGAAAAAACCTGAATAGGAACAGCACATGAGGTCATAAGCTTGGCTTAACTGGCTTTTCATCTTTCCACATGAAAGTGACCATATCCAAGTGTAAAAAACCTTACCTAAATTCAGTTCCAATTTTTTAGGGTGCTCCTAACACACAAGTGAACTATTAAGGAGAACATCCATGAAGTTTGTAAAACTATTGCTAGCTACGGCATTAATGACTGCTTCTATCAGCCCCGCCTTGGCTAATCCGGCAGTTCAAATTTTAGGTGCAAGCTACGGCGGTAGCGGTTGCCCAGATCGCTCCGCCAGCGTCAGCGTCAGCCCCGACGGTCAAGAACTCACCATCCTATTTGATAAGTTTGCAGCCCTGGGAAATGTCTCAACAGAAAGCAGAAAAAGCTGCAATCTGAGCATTCCTATCAAAGTACCCCAAGGCTACCAAATTTCTATCTACGATGCTGATTATCGCGGCTACGTTGCACCCAAAACCACAGGCAACCTGCGAGCAGAATACTTTTTCGCTGGAACCCGCGGCCCCATTTTTAATCGGAATCTCAGCGGTGAAACTAACTACAATGTTCGAGATAGCTTAGCCACTGTAGCGAATGTTTGGTCTCGCTGTGGTGACAGTGTAAATATGAGAGTAAATGCTGCAATGACAGCCCGCGGTACCGGCATGGCCACCGTTGACTCCTTCGATTTGGCTCATCGCGGTTTAGTTTATCACGTCAAATATCGCACTTGTCGCTAAGCAGCTTGTTGGGAGTGTAGTGTGAGGTATAGTTTTCAGGTTTGAATTTTGAATTTTAAGTTGGAAGAGGGGATAATTTTCTCTCTTCCTTCTTGCTTCTAAAACACAGTGCCGTCACTTTGAATCTGAATTGGGGGCAGTCCACCAGCCCTCAATTCGGCGGCAATCTTCCGCCCCGCCGCCCAAGTTCCTCCTTGCAAAATCTTCACCAGCGGCAATTGTTCCGCACTCAAATGCAGCTTTTCTCGAATAGCTGCAGCAATTTTATCTAAAAGATTGACAGTGAGCGATCGCCATTCTACTATAACTTCCGAACCTGGCAAGTAACTCTGCTCAAAAATAGCCGAATCTTTTGCCTGCAGCAGCCCGATATCCAAACACAAACCGCCGTTGCGGTACTCCGGCAATCCCGTTAACTCATCCAATCCGGCGACTTCTAAACCAAGTTCTTGCAGCGGTTCCAACAGCGAATAAGCCAACCACTGCGAGAGTTTGTGAAACGGCACGAATTCATCTCCCAGATTTTCTCCTGTTAAAGCCGGATGCCGCCAAACATCGCCTAAATTAACGCCACCAATTGCATATCTTCCCGGCCAAATTTCCCCAAAACCTGTCAAAACAGCGCTCAATACGATCGCAGCATTCACAGTGTTGACTCCAGAAACCTGACTGTCGAGCAAGTATTTTGCTAAATTGCCGGGACGCGGGTTTTCGGTGCCAAATAATAATGGATGCTGGCAAATCGCATTTCCCAAACGCTGCAATAATTCTAATCTGCCTGTTAAACCAACTAGCGGATTGTCTCTACTTACCTGAAATCCCGCAGCTAAGGTTTCTAGTTTTAATTGAGAAAGTCCGCGATAATTAGCTTGCCAAGGAAAAGCGGGATTGCTGGAAAAAACACCTTGACAAAACATCCGCAAGCTGGCTATTGCTAACCCTTCAGAACGGCGGTAAACCTGCCCGGTTTCTGGTTCGCAATACTGCCAATCTGCACCAGCACCGGCATCAAGCAAAACGCTGATAATTGCTAAATCAAATTTGATCTTAGCTTTTTCAACTGGTGCAAATTCTGCTAAAGCTGCATCCAATTCGGCGAGTCGCGACAAGTTGCCGGCCTCAAAATGTCGCCAGCGACTGTGAAAGGGAATGTTAAAATCGGGATAATTTTGGCGCGTTGTGTCAATTACATAATTTGCTGCTTTGTCGAGTTGGGATAAATCTACGCGGAAGTAGCGAAGTTTGTCCAGGCAGGCTAAATCAAAAAGCCGATCGCACTTTTGGCGAATAGCAGCCGGCGTTCTCAGATATTCTACAGTCTCAAGTTCAATATTTTGCAACTTCATACCACCAAACAGCGGTAAACATCGTTTTCTCGAAAAAAGTCAAACTGACTGTAATCTAAAAGATTATCTAAAATCGCATTTTTATCGATTTTGATCAGCTTATATTCCCACTTCGACCCGCTGACTTCGCGTTTTATGTGATCGGAAACTATCACTGAGTTTTTTTCTTTTCCCGGAGATACTATTTTACTTAAATCTTCCAGCCTGTCGGCTATGTGAATATCTTTTCCGTAAGTGCAAGACCTAAATATATATAGATTGCCCTTCGCAACTCCCACCGACAAGCCACAAGGTATTTGATTGGCGTTAATAAAAAGTTTCCAATTCTCACACAGACTTTCCATTGCCGCTAAGGCTGAGTGAGCTTCCGGGAAAGTCAACAAATGCGAATCACCAACAATACTCCGAATTGTGCCTCCGTATTCTTCGCAAATTGTTTTTTCAAAAGTATCAAAGTTGGTGAGCAAATATTCAACATCTTTGATAGAATTAGATTCTTGATAAGCAATAAAACCTCTCAGATCTGCTTTAATTATTGCTTGATTCTTGATGATTCGCGTTTTATAACTTTGGTCAACTTTGTACACTTTTTCAGGTTCGCTCATCCCTTTCAAAGAAAACTCGTTGACAAAAGACGTTTGCACTTCTGCTTTGTTGAGTGCCAGCCATGCTGCTTGGGACAAATATATTTCATCGGGCGGAGTTACTGATTCTATGCGCGCTGTTAAATTCACCGTATCGCCAAAGATATCTTTATCTTGATGCAAGACATCTCCTAATGTAATCGACACGCGAATAGCCAATCGTTCGTCGTTCGCCTTGCTAGATTGTTGCGCTCTCAATTCTTGCTGCATTTCTATGGCTGCTACCGCCGCTGCTGTGACGCTGGGAAAAATTATCCAAAATGAATCACCTTCCCCTTTAATCACGCTGCCTTCATTTCTGGCGCTAATATCTGAAACAAAAGTTTTATGCTCGTTTAACAAACTACTTAAGTCCGACTGAGATAATTTTTTGACTCTGACGGTATATCCGCAAATATCTGTTTTTACGATCACACTAGAACGCAAATTAGCCATAACCTACCCTGACTGATCAAAAACCAGCAATAAATTTTGTTTAGCAAAGACGCGATTGTTCGCGTCCCATCGGTCGCGTCTTTGCCCTCTTAATCTCCTAAATCGCGTCCGATCGCTTCTGCAAGAATTGTAGCATCTGGCACCGGGTCTGGCGTGTAGTAGCCGGCGGCTTTTTTGGCGACGATTTCGACTTGTGCGTCTGCGGGAATCCAATCTTCTGGAATGGGGATGCGATCGACCACCTGAATGCCAGAATTGATAATCGCATTGTATTTCATATCGCTCATAGAAACTAAACTGTCAATTCGAGAGATCCCCAACCAGTGCAGCACGTCTGGCATTAGTTCTTGAAACCGCATATCTTGAACTCCCGCAACACATTCAGTGCGCGTAAAATAGGCATCAGCGCGATCGCCGCCTTCCTGCCGTTTTCTGGCATTGTACACCAAAAACTTAGTCACTTCCCCCAAAGCTCTCCCTTCCTTGCGGAAGTAAACTATTACCCCAGAACCGCCTGATTGTGCCGTTTGGATGCAAATTTCCATCCCGTGTACCAAATAAGGGCGACAAGTGCAGATATCGGAACTGAAGACATCAGAACCGTTGCATTCATCGTGTACCCGTACCGCCAACTGCTTATCCGGGTCAGAAATATTCGCGACATCGCCAATAATATAAACCGTAGTTCCGCCAATTGGTGGTAAGAAAACGTGTAAGTCCGGCCGCGTCACTAAGTCTGAGAACATTCCGCCTGTTTGCTCGAACAGGACACGGCGGAGAACGCTTTCTTGGGCCCCAATCCGCCTCGCAATTCCCGGCAAATACCACACCGGATCGATCGCAATTTTAGTGACTGCTAAATTGCCACCTGCTTTGACTATTTTGCCATCAATTTGCACCCGCCCCTTAGCGATAGCATCTTGCAATTCCGGCATATTAATGTGAGCTTTAGTGACCGCAATTGTCGGTCGAATATCGTATCCCTGCTGGATAAATGAAGTATAAACTTCGCTGACTAAACCCCCAAAGGGATCGAGAGAAACAATCAAATTGCGATCGCCCCAACTCGGGTGCGGCCCGATGTGTGCGGCCGGAGAGGTGTTGGTAAAATCCGGGCGGTGATCGGCTTGCAGTGCCCCGGAAGCCACTGCTAGTGCGCGATAAACAGAGTAGGAACCCGAATGAGTGCCGATCGCATTCCGGTGAGACGATTTGGTGAGGCTACCAATCACAGGCCCCCGTTTCAGCGGATCGATTTCTCCCCAGTAAATGGGATGAGATTTTGTGCCAGATCTGTCGGGATGAGATGTTAAAACTATATGCTTGGGTTTTGACACAGTTTTTTTGGGATATTGCTATGGATGCTGCTGTTAATTGAAAGTGAAATTGCAATTTGAAGCAGTGATTTATGATAGCAAAAGGATTCAGGCTGTGGAAGTATCCGGCATAGCCAAACTCGTGACGCTGATTTTCGCGCTGTCCTGAAAATATAAAAATTTTGCATAATTGCTTCAGTGATTAGGGCGGGAGTACCAACAGCAAAGCTACCTATTTAATCCAAGTTTCTCTAGCATTTATATTTTCTTTCTGCATGATATTTGTTTAACTAACTGCAGAGGGCGTAGAGAATCTAGAAAATAGAGAAAGAGGAAAAGAGAGATGTTCACAATTCCTGCAAGGGTTGTTATAGTTACAACTGGTAGCCAGTAATTATCAACAAAATACTAACTCACAAAATTAATGTTGCCAAGTACATCTAATTATTTGCTCAAAAATGGTCGCGTACCAGCGTCTCTTCTAGAGATGAAATCGCTCGCGCCCTCAGCTTCTACTGGGGCGACAACGGGGAGTGAGAACAATTTTTGTTTGGTGGATATCGAAATTGCAGCGGGTACGATCGCCCAAATTATGCCAGTAGGTACAAAACCTGTATCCTCCTCTGGAGATATCTCAGTTGTAGATTTGCAGGGCGGCTTAATCTGGCCTTGTTTTGTGGATATGCACACCCATTTAGACAAAGGCCACATTTGGGAACGATCGCCCAATCCCGATGGAACTTTTGCCAGCGCGATCGAAGCAGTGTGCGCTGATGCCAAAAAAAACTGGAATGCAGAGGATGTTTACCGGCGAATGGAATTTGGCCTAAAGTGCAGCTACGCCCGCGGAACCAAGGCCATCCGGACTCACATCGACAGCGCGGGCGAACAGGGAACCGTTAGTTTGGGAGTATTTGAAGCGCTGCAAGCCGAATGGGGCGATCGGCTGATCTTACAAGCAGCTTCCCTGGTTTCCCTCGACTATTACCTGACACCCGCAGGCGAAAAATTAGCCGATCGCATTGCCCAAATTGGCGGCATTCTCGGCGGCGTCGCCTATATGAACCCCGACTTAGACAAACAACTCGATCGAGTTTTTGCCTTAGCCAAAGAACGAAATTTAAACCTCGACTTCCACACCGACGAAAACGACGATCCAGAATCAGTAACATTGCGGGAAGTCGCAAAAACCGCCATCCGCCATGAATTTTCCGGTCAAATTATCTGCGGACACTGCTGTAGTTTAGCCGTACAACCCTCAGATTTAGTAACAGAAACTCTGGAATTAGTCAAGGAAGCAAATATCGGCATTGTCAGCTTGCCGATGTGCAACCTTTACTTGCAAGACCGAGAATCTCAGCATACACCGCGCTGGCGGGGAGTGACACTGCTGCACGAACTCAAAGCAGCAGGAATTCCCGTTGCAGTTGCTAGCGACAATTGTCGCGATCCGTTTTACGGATTTGGCGACCATGATGTTTTGGAAGTTTTTAATATGGCAGTCCGCATCGCTCATTTAGATAGGCCTTATGGAGACTGGCCCTGTGCAGTTACAAAGACTCCAGCCGATTTAATAGGATTGCCGAATTTAGGACGAGTTGCAGTGGGTTTACCTGCAGATTTGATTTTGTTTAAGGCGCGGAATTTCAGCGAATTGTTATCTAGAGCGCAGGGCGATCGCACAGTTTTGCGGCAGGGCATTAAAATTGATACAACTTTGCCCGATTACCGCGAACTCGATGATTTATTAGCAACTTAAATCTGACATCCTGCATCAATCTCAAGAACAGGCATCTTGTCTGTTCTACAAAAGATGAATTTTCTTTATACTCGTTACTAGGCTCTGCCTGGTAACGTATATCTGGAGGCTCTGCATCCAATTTTCCTGGCCGTAATGCGAGGCAGAGCCTCTAAATCTCGGTTCCCAGGCAGAGCCTAGGAAGCAGTTAATTTTTAGGTAAGCTGTGCAGTGCCTAAGCTACATTTAGATGTTCTACACAACTATTATTATTGTCAATTTGCGACTAATTTGATATAAATATAAAAGCTAATTTTATTGAGGATGTTTTAAGTGAAAGCAGTTATTTTATTGTCGGGAGGGCTGGATTCCTCAACAGTTTTGTATCAAGCCAAAGCCGACGGCTGCGAGTGTTACGCGATTTCCTTTGACTACAAGCAAAGGCATCGGCGGGAGTTGGAATCAGCAAGGGCGATCGCACTTGGTGCAGGCGTTAAGGCACATCAGATAGTAAACTTTGACCTGACGCTTTGGGGCGGTTCCGCTTTGACGGATAATGAGATGGAATTGCCGATCGATCGCAATCTTGCAGAAATGTCCCAAAACATCCCAATTACCTACGTTCCTGCTAGAAACACGATCTTTCTCAGCTTTGCCCTCGCCTACGCAGAAACTCTAGAAGCCGAGCGCATTTACATCGGTGTCAACGCTTTAGATTATTCTGGATATCCCGACTGCCGCCTCGATTACATCCAAGCCATGCAGGAAGTATTTCGGTTAGGAACAAAGCAGGGTCGAGAAGGAAATGCTATTAATATTGTAACACCTTTGATCGAACTTAAAAAAACAGAAATTATTCAATTAGGCAACAAATTAGGAGTACCTTGGGAGCAAACTTGGTCTTGCTACGCAGGCGGGGAAAATGCCTGCGGCGTTTGCGATTCTTGTCGGCTGCGGCGGGCGGCTTTTGAGGAATTGGGGCTGAAAGATCCGGTGGCTTATGCTTAAACTGTATTCCGAGTCGGCGGTTGAAATTGCTTCTCCCTCAACTCTCGTTTCTCTCTAAGAGACTAAAGAATAAACGGGGTTGCTAACTCAGATTTGGTATAAAAAGTTGCCCTATTTCGATAGCCCTTTTCATCAAAATCTTAATGAGAAAATTTTCCCACACTACTCAACCCGCTATTCTTTCGACCTTGCCCCACAACTTCCTCATCCGCTGCTGCAACTGCACTCAAAGCTCGATCGCCCGCAGCCCCTTCCAACAAGTGAATTTGAAGTTGATCCAACCGCGGCCCGGACACAGAAACAACCGTAAGTTCTACGTTGTCGCCGCGCCAAACTTCCCCCACAGCCGGCATTCTTTGCAACTGATAGCTCAGAAAACCTCCGATTGTCTGATATTCGTCAGTTACTGGCAAATCCAAATTCAATATTTGATTCACATCATCTACATTTAACTGCGCTTGCACTAAATAAGTGCGATCGTCCAATACTTGCAAAGCAATTTCTTTACTGTCGGGTGACTCGTAGCTGCGGCCGATAATTTCCGCAATCAAATCCCTCAGCGTCACTAACCCGGAAATGCCGCCAAATTCATCAACTACGATCGCAATTTCTTCCGACGAACTCTGCATCAAAGGCAGCAGTTCCCCCAGCAGCATCATCTCCGGCACAAACCTCACCGAATCCATCCAAGGTAAAATTGGCGTGTCGGGAGATAGCAAACCTTCAGCTAGGGGTTTTGCAAGTTGTTTGAAGCCAATAATCCCAATAATGTCGTCTAAAGAATCTCCCGTCACGGGATAGCGGGAATGGTGAGAAATCGCCATTTCGTCGAGCAAAGTTTGAAAGGTTGCTGTCTTGGGAAGTGCAACAATGCTAGGCCTCGGCACCATTACTTCTTCTACCCAAACTTCGCCAAATTCAAACACGTTGTTGAGCAATTCTCGCTTTTCAGCTTCCAAGCCGCTCGATTCGCTGGAAGTAGCTATAATTAATTGCAGTTCTTCGGGAGTAACCGGGCGATGCCTTAGATCGTATTCGATGCCCGCAAACCGCAAGAGCGATCGAGTAGATTGATTGAGAAACGACACAAAGGGCTTGAACACACGGGCAATCAATAAACTCGGAGGTCCTAAAGTTCTGGCTAGCTGTTCGGAATACAGTAACGCTACAGATTTGGGAAAGAGTTCGCCCAGTACGATTTGCAGGTAAGCTAGCAACAAAAAAGTTACTATTGAGATGCTAAAAGAATGGGCGATCGCCGACTTGATGTAAATTGGCAGCGGCAAATAGCCGATAGACATTCGGACTAGCACGGCGATCGTACTTTCCCCAATCCAGCCGAGAGCTAAACTAGAAAGAGTGATTCCCAACTGCATTGTCGAGAGCAATCGCTCAATACTTTGCTGCAAAGATTGCACAGTTAAAGCTGCAACGTCGCCAGCTTCCACTAACTGATTGATGCGCGATCGGCGTACCGTCACCATCGAAAACTCAGCCGCCACAAAAAAAGCATTAATCGCAATCAGCAACAGCACTGACAGCAACCGCGACAGCACCTCTGTCGAACTCATCGCGGGTAAATCAGATATCTCCTGCACTCTCGCCCCTAAAAGTGACACAATGCTCCCTAAAAAAACTTTCTCGATCAAACCTGAGAATCCCTCTACAGGTTTGGTCTTCTTTTATTTTACTTCGCCACTGGAATGCCAGATATTTGCAACTGAAGTTTTTGACCTGGATAATCTGTCAGCGTCAGCGAAACTTCTTTAGCATTTTCCAGCAAAGCTGTGGGAATACTCACCGTACCGTAAAACACCTGCCCGTTGGGGGGGAGTTCCGACGGTAAATCCTCGGCAGTCGCGCTCAGGGCCCGGCCGCGATCGTCAGTGACGTTCAAGAAACTGTAGAGAAACCTCACAGCTTGCGAGCCTTCATTTTTCATGCTCACGTCTAGCAGCATGGAATTGTTGCGCTGACTGGCCGCGCTCACTTCCAGGGTTATTCCCCCGTCGCGACTGTTCAGAGGAAACTTGGCGCTAGCATTTTGTGCAGCGGGTTTTTTGGCTGCGGCTGGTTTAGAGCTTGCCTTCTCTGTTTTAGTATTTGCCCCGGCCGTTTTTTCGGGATCGCGACCTTCTATCCGTGCTTTGACGGTTGTGAGAATGTCTTTTTCTTTCAAAATGCTCACTTGGTCTTTGCTAGCCGTCGTTCCAGGCTTGCCGCTGCCCGCATTGTTGCTGGGACGAACATCGGGTTGAGTCGTTCCTTGCAAGGCTTCGCGACCTATAGTAAATCCCCAAACAGAACTCGTCACGCCTGCTCCAAACATTAGAGCGAGCAGAATTAGAGTCAGCACTACCGTCGAATTCACTGCCATTGCCTATAAGTTTATGCCGAGCCCTAGAAACTGCTTTGTCCGGTCGATCGGCTCCAGCACATTGGCTAACAGGCGATCGGGACTCAGCAGGTCTAAAGATTTTGATTTTTGTTCTCTAGTTCTAGCACGGACTGGGAAATTATGTTATACTTCATTTTCAGTTAGATCGAAGAAATCGATTTAACGGCAGTTGGCCGAGCGGTTTAGGCAGCGAACTCATAATTCGCCCCAGGCAGGTTCAACTCCTGCACTGCCGATTTAAAATCAATCACGACGCTCCCCCCGTGAACCCAAAACCGGGTTTATTCCCTCGACGCATGGGAGGCAAGAAACCGGGTTTCTACTAATTTTTACGTTGAGTAACGATAAATATACGTAGAAACCCGGTTTCTGAGGTCGCAAGTGCGAGCGCGGCAAACTAGACATTTGATCGATCGACTCCTTGCAGAGATATCTTGGCTCCGCGCGCGTCCATCGCACTTGCGACCTCAGAAAATTATGATTCCAATGCCAACGGAAACGATCGGTAGATCCACCTAATTAAACGAAAAATACGGATCGCGCTCAAGCTTGCTGTGTAAGTCTTCTTCCTTCTTCCTTCTACTTATCAACTCTTAATTAACTCTACTCCGTCGCGCCCGTCGAGATCTTGAACGTAAACCTTAACTTGTTCTTCCTTTGCAGTCGGCAACTTTTTACCCGTAAAATCCGGCTGAATCGGGACTTCTCGGTGGCCGCGATCGACTAATACCGCTAACCAAATTTTCTCCGGCCGCCCGTAATCGTTGACCGCATTCAAAGCCGCTCGACTCGTTCTGCCTTTATATATAACGTCATCTACCAACACCACAGTTTTGCCCGTCAAATCGAAAGGAATTTCTGTTTTAGCCGGTGTCCGCATCGCAACTCGATCCAAGTCATCTCGGTAAAAGGTAATATCTAAAGCGCCCACGGGTACTTTGACTTGTTCGAGAACTTCAATTTGATCTGCCAAAATTTGAGCTAAAGGCACTCCTCTACTATGAATCCCCAACAACACTAACTCCGAGGGATTCCCTGATTTTTCGACAATCTGGGAAGCGACGCGGGTGAGAGTGCGCCTCACTTCATCAGGGGATAAAATTTGGATAATTTTAGTCATGGGTTGCTGCGAGCTAATTGTTGGCTGTTGGCATATCGAACAATTTGAGATTTGAGATTTGAGATTTGAGATTATTGACTTGACAGATGAATCTGGGGGTTTGAACTCAAGTCAAAACTTTTTTTGGTGCTGTCGGTGGCGGATCTCTGTCTTCTGCAGGACTTACCCCGAACGGATGAAAAGCAGATGCTGCGATTGCTTAGGCGAGGACTAACAATCACAGAAATAAGTTATTTATGCCTCCTGGACTGTTCGGCTGAGGTCATCAGTTAGCGGCTCAAACCTAATAAGGTATAAAAAAGCAATGATAGTCCCAACCAAATCAGAAAGCAATACCGAGTTAATTGCAATGCTTGGCAAATTAGCGGCGCTGTGATACGGTGTACCGGCTCGCCTAATAACGGTTTGTGTTTGATAACTCCGCGATAGGAATTAGTACCTCCTAGTTGCACTCCCAAGATGGCGGCGTAAACGCACTCGCTCCAACCGGAATTGGGACTGGCATCTTTAACAGCATCTCTCTGACAAATTTGCCAAATGTAAATCGGTTTGCCAGATATAACGGCTAAAGTAATCACTGTTAGCCGGCAAGGAATCCACGTCAGCACGTCTTCTAGTTTGGCGCTAAACCATCCTAAATCTGTGTATGGCGCTTCTTTGTAGCCGATCGTAGAATCTAATGTGCTGGCTGCTTTGTAAGCGATCGCCAAGGGGACTATAGCACTCGCACACATCGAGTTAGGATCGATCGGCGAACCGGTAACACTTAATAATAGATGCGGCAGAGCGAACCCAAGTAAGGCATAAAATAGCGGTGCTGTCACGCCATCGACTGCATTCTCTGTTACAGTTTCTAACAATGCTCGCAGAATTTCTGACTCGGATAAGTTTTCGGTATCCCTGCCGACGTAAAGGCTCAACCTTTCTCGCGCCTTGACTAAATCTCCAACATTTAAAGGTGCTAGCACGTCCTCTGCAGCCGCCCTCAAACTGCGACCTGCAAAACAGCTTGCCAGCAAAATCGTCTGTATGGCAATACCTAAAAGAGGATGCACCCAACTAGCAGCTTGGACGATCGACCAACTGACAGTATAACTGCCTACAATCAGCCCGATCGCTAGTATTGTACCAGCACATCGTAGCAGCAGTTTGTGCTGCTCGCCAGCGGGACGATCGCCAGCAGGAGGCATTTTGCCTGCGGGATTATTCCATATATTAAAGACAAGTCGAGTATAGCGGTCGATCGCCCAACCCATCGCCTGCACGGGATGCGGCCAACCCCAAGGATCGCCGATCGAATAATCCAACACCGCAGCTAAAATCAAAACAGGAAATTCATGCGGCATCATTATATATTTTGTCAAACTTGATAGTCCATCCGGCCAGGAGCGAGCGTCAGGGTAGCGCAGGTTTTAAGTGCTGCTACCTTTGGACACTTTAATTTTTTAGCAGCAATTTTAACTGCTGAGATTACTTTCGTCGCGGAGCAAGTGTACGTTCTCCTCCCAATTAACACCGTCAAAGGGTAGAATCTCAAAGTGTTTGATGGCATCGCCGTCAAGACAGCGGACGTTGACATCGAATTGATCGGGATGCGATCGGGGGCGATAGAACGAGTGAATGCCGCAAATTCGGCAGAAAGTATGTTGAGCAGTTCCTGTATTAAATGTATAGGTGGTCAAAACATCTTGGCCACTGAGCAAGGTAAAACGTTCCGGCGGCACAATGAGGTGCAAAAATCCCTTCTTTTTGCAGATAGAGCAGTTGCAATCTGATGCTTCGTGTTTGTCAACGGCGACACGGAAGCGGACAGCTCCGCAGTGACAGCCGCCAAAGTAAGTAACAAGTGTTGCGTCCATGTGTGATTGCTGGCGATCGAATGAATGAACTTACCATTTAAATGATAAAGCTAGTTTCTTCCCCAAGAGCCGCTTGCCAACTGCGGACATCATAGTATAAGTCTTCGAGGGAAATACTGTACAGCGCTTCGGCAAGTTTTTTGTGCAATCGGTTCCACAAACTGAATGTTACCCAGTCCTCTGCTTGCGTCGCATCTGGAAAATGTCGAGGTAAAGGTTCAATAGTTTCACCTACAGCCTCTAAGATTTGTCCTAAAGAGATTTGAGCTGGCTGGCGGGCTAATTGATATCCTCCTTGGGCACCCCGAACAGATTGGACTAAACCGGCTCGTCGCATTTCAATCAGCAATTTTTCTAGATACGGAGCGGGTAACTCCTGTCGCTTCGCTATCGATTTCACCGATGTCGGGCCAAAGCGAGGTTGCAAACTTAGATCCAGTAATGCTTTGACACTGTAGTGTCCGCGTGTGGTTAACTTCATGGGATTTTAAGAGCGGGGCAAATATTCAGCTAGCTGATAGCTGATAGCTTATGCTACCGAGTTTAGAGATTGCTCGCACCGGCTGCAGCTACTCCTCAAGAAAGACTACAGGTTGTTAAAAATATTTAGATAATAGTGGTTAACAATTGAGCCGATCGGTGTAATATGGTTTTACGACCAGCTATAAAGCTAAAGTTTCTTGGTCAAACCAAAAACCAACCGAGAAAAAATCCGTACACCAGTTGAATATTTCAGGACTCAGTAAATGGCTAAAAAGAAAAATATCGAACCCCTTGAAGGCGAAGATCTGATCAAAAAGGTCAAAGACCTAGAGAACCTTACCAAGGAAGAAAAAGCTAGAGCCTGTGGCTACTACACCGTTACTAAGAACGGCGTAGAACGGGTCAACATGATGAAATTCCTGAATGCGCTGATTGATGCAGAAGGCATTCAGCTAGACGGGAAGCAAAACGGCAATGGACGCGGCGGACGCTCTGCCAGCTATCGGATTAGCGTTCAATCTAACGGCAACTTACTGATTGGAGCCGCCTACACCAAACAAATGGAACTCCAGCCGGGAGATGAATTTGAAATCTCTCTGGGACGCAAGCACATTCACCTGCGCCAAATCGATAGAGAAGAAGAAGAATCCTAGGCTTTTACGACTTGCTTTGACTTCTTGCTTGAACTGGTTGGTTTGGCTTCAAGCATTGACTGCAAGCAGAGAATTGGCTCGGAAATCTTTCTGTGAGCCTAAAACAGTATGGCTTCTATAGATGGCAATGGCTGGACAAAAGCCACTGCCACTACTTTATATTTTCCGAGAATACCTATTCTCGCCCCTCGCTATATCCGTGTGGACAAGCGGGGGATTTTCCGCGTACCTGTTAAAGAGAAGTTCTGCCACCAATTGTGTACGGGGTTTAACGGATGTAATTGATGGATGTTCTGTCGCCAATTGTGTACGGGATTTAACGGATGTAATTGATTAACTGAAGAGGTTTGAAGGAAGAATTAGGTTTGGTTGAGCTAGGAAATCCACCAAAGCAAGAAAATGGCTGAGGTATTCTCAGCTAACAGTGCGTCATACCAGTTGAAAAAAAAGAATGCAACTGTAGCCAAGCTCGAAAGCACGAGCTTAATCATTAATTCCCAATTATTTGACCTAAAATTTAAAATCTAAAATCTAAAATTGTATAAGTCTCGTGCTTGCTCCTGATTTGTGTCTGTGTGGGAGGGGTTTTGAGGTCCAGGAAACACCTCGATCGCCCGTAAGTGAAATTACAGGCTGGAACAGTTAAAGTGTTAGGGAGCAATTAGTCATCAGCCTATGCCGTTGCCCCGATTCGCCAGTAAAACTTCTCAACACCAAACAAAAATCTCCCTGCGTCACCTTCTAGTGGCCTCTTTTGTGCTGCAAATCGTCGCAGGAGTCGGGATTGTCGGGTATCTGTCATTTCGCAACGGAGACAAAGCAGTCGAAGAGCTCGCCCAGAACTTGATCGCGGAGACGGGAAAGAGAGTTGAAGAAAAGCTGATTTCTTTTTTTGAACATACCCAGTGGGTAAATCAACTTAACGCTGAAGCCATCGAGCGCGGTGAATTAAATTTACAGTTAGAAAAGCCGCAGCCTCGGGGAGAGAAGTTCCTGTGGCTGCAAATGCGATCGTTTAAAAGCATTCAATGGATATCCTTCGGTGCTGAAAAATCAGGAGAATATCTCGGCATTTGGCGCAACCCCACGGATAACAGCTTGCAAATTGTCGTGGCGAACAAGTCTAGCAAGTCTCAGAACATATACTACGCTACAGATGCCCTAGGAACTCGCACCGCTAAATTAAAGGTAGAACCCGGAGTCTACGATGCCCGCCTCCGGCCCTGGTACAAAGAAGCTGTCGCAGCTAACAAGCCGATTTGGACGAGCATTTATCAAGGTTTTACTCCTGGGAATGTTTTTATTGCTGCCAGCCAACCGATTCGCGATCGAAAGGGTAAATTGCTGGGAGTTAGTGCAGTACACTTTTCGCTCTTGGAACTTCAGCAATATCTCCATCGCATCAAGTTTAGCAAAACCGGACAAATTTTCGTGATCGAACGATCGGGCTTGCTGGTTGCCAGTTCTAGTCAAGAATCACCCTTTAGAAAGATGCCAAGAAAGCAGCAAATGCAGCGGCTGAATGTTTTAGACAGCCAAACTCCTGTCATTCGCACCGCAGCTAAATATTTGTACCAACACTTTGGGGACTTGGACGACATTAAGCAGCCGCAGCAACTTAAATTTAGTCGAGACGGGCAGGAATATTTTGTGGAAGTGCTGCCGTTTTCTGATGTTTACGGTTTGAACTGGCTGATTGCGATCGCAGTTCCCGAATCCGATTTCATGGGGCAAATTAACAAAAATACCCGCACTACAATTTTACTTTGTTTGGTGGCGCTACTGCTATCGACAATTGCTGGAGTGCTGACAGCTAGGTGGGTAACACTGCCACTGCTGCGGCTCAACGAAGCAGCTAAAGATATTGCCGCCAGAAAGTTCGATCGCGCTGTTAGCGTCAGTAGGCTGGAGGAAGTCGGCGAATTAGCCGAGTCTTTTAACGAGATGGCAGCTCAACTGAAACAGTCTTTTCAAGCTTTGGCAGAAAGTGAAGAAAAATTTGCCAAGCTGGTAGAAAATTTGCCTCTTGGAGTGTCGGCGATCAATCCGCGTGGCGCAGTTATTTTCATCAATTCGGCGGGAGAGCAAATATTGGGTAGGGGAGAAATGCCCGATGCTACCGCACAAGAGCTACCACAAGCTTATCAAATTTATATAGCAGGCACTAATCAACTCTACCCGGCCGAGCAAATGCCGTTTGTGCGGGCGTTGAGTGGCTTCGAGGTGATTGCTGAAGATATGGAAATTCGCCGAGACGGGAAAAATATTCGTTTGGAAGTGCGAGCGCTGCCGGTGTTTGACGGTGCGGGGAATATCCTTTATGTTCTTACTGTTTTTAAAGATATTACGGCTCGCAAACACGCAGAGCAAATATTGGCTGACTACAACCGTACCCTCGAGATTGAAGTAGTCTATCGCACGATCGAGCTAGCCTCGATCAATGCCCGCTTGCAGCTCGAAATTGAGGAGCGCAAGCAAGCTGAAAAAATTATCCGTCAAGAGCGGGACTTTAACTTAAAGATTATCGAAAATTCTCCGATTTTTTTTGTGGCGATCGACTCTGAGGGTAAAATCCTGCTGGCGAATAACAGTATGCTGGAAGCTGTGGGCTATACTGCCACAGAAGTTGCAGGTAAAGATTACTTAGCTACATTTGTACCCCCAAGCGATCGAGCCGGATTACATTCGATTTTTACGGGCGTAACAGCGCGGGAGCAAACGGTTAACGAACATCGCATTCTCACTTCGGACGATCGAACTTTGTTAGTCGAGTGGTACGGCACACCGGTACTCGACGAAGGTGGCAGCCTGGATTTCTTGTTTGGATTTGGGATTGATATTGGCGATCGCAAACAAGCACAATTAGCCTTGCAAAAAAGCGAAGCTCTGTTTCACAAATTAGCCAACACTGTTCCCGGAGAGCTTTACATATTCGTGCAGCATCCCGACGGCTCAGTCAAGATGGAATATATCAGCCCTCTGTGCCGAGAAATTCAAGAATTAGAGCCAGAGGAAATCCAGAACAACTCTGCTTTACTCTACGAACAAATGCACCCGGACGATCGATCCAGTCACTTTGAGGCAATTGTCAAAAGTGCCACCGATCTAGAACCATTTTCCCACGAGTGGCGGATTGTGACAGCATCGGGAAAACTCAAATGGCTGCAAGGTTATTCTCGACCAGAATTGCGCGAAAATGGAGATATTGTCTGGCACGGCATAATCATTGATACGAGCGATCGCAAACAAGCAGAACAAGAACTCCAACAAGCCAAAGAAGCCGCAGAAGCTGCCAACAAAACTAAAAGCCTTTTTCTCGCCAACATGAGCCACGAATTGCGAACCCCCCTCAACGCCATTCTCGGCTTCGCTCAATTAATGGAACCAAGCGCTAATTTAACTTTGCCGGAAAAAGAAAATATCAAAATTATTCGCCGCAGCGGAGAGCACCTGCTTCAAGTGATCAATCAAGTCTTAGACTTATCTAAAATTGAAGCGGGGCGCATGAAACTCAACGCCAAACTTTTTGACTTGTACCGCTTGCTGGAGGACGTGCAAAATATGTTTCAGATTCCGGCGACAAATAAAGGATTGCAATTAATTATTGACTGCTCTCCCGATGTTCCCCAATACGTGCAAAGTGATGATGTCAAGTTGCGACAAGTGCTGATTAATCTCTTAGATAATGCAATTAAATTTACCCAATCTGGTTCTGTTTCAATCACAGTATGGCAAAATGAATCAGGACTAATTAGCCCTACAAAAAACGATTGTTTAAATACTGCGGAACATCAAGAAATAGTTTTTATTTGCTTTGAAATAGCCGATACAGGAGTTGGGATTTCCCCGGAAAAGTTAGAAAGTATATTTGAATTATTGGTGCAAACTTCCTCAGAAAAGAAAGTTAAAACAGGTACGGGTTTAGGATTAAACATCAGCCGCGAGTTCATAAGATTAATGGGCGGCGACATTACTGTAGAGAGCGAATTGGGACAGGGGACAGTCTTCACGTTTGACATTCAAGTTGTTACCGCAGCGGGTGCTGGTGAAGTCATCAATAAATATGTTGAAGTCAATGATTTACCGCAAAGTTCAAGTATGGTACAAAAAAAAATATCTGATAGTGCTGCAATATTTACTACGCTGGACTCCAAGCCGAAAGTTCCCCCAGAATGGACGAGCAATCTAAAACAGGCCGTCCGTGAGGCCGACTTCGACTTGATTGCCAGAACTATTGAGGAAATCGGCAGCGATAATGATGTTTTTGCGGAAGTTCTGATGAATCATCTATATAATTTTGATTATCAAAAAATTATAGATTTGATTAATGAAATTGAGCGGTAGAGTGTGCCGAAGATTAACTGATACAGCCTTTCTCAGTAACAGTACGGTACGGTTGAGAATGGTCAGGTAATCAGTAGACAAGAGTGCCTAAATTTTGGATTAATAGACAAACCGCAGATTAAGGCAGATGAACAAAGATTAACACTGATAATTTCAAGATCTGCAGGGTATTTGCAATAGATATGGAATTGCTCACCAGCGTACCTCACGAAAGTTGAGAAAGACTATATAATAATTATCATTCTTGATGGGAGCTTAATAATTTAGTCAGTATTTAGTCAGTCCTAGACGCAACTGGCACCTTAAAAATCTTTAACTATTGTGACAGTTGCGTCCAGGACTATTTGTGTTTGAATGTGACTTTTTTGAAGCTATTGTTAACCCCCCCGATCGCCCTTTTGGTAAGGGGAAATCGAGGGGGTTAACTGTTATACGATTTTCGATTTTCGATTTTCGATTTTCGATTGAAGAATTGGGTATGGCTGATGACTGCCAGACTTTGAAGCACGGGGCTACAGTTGCATTTTCTCGGGGAAACAGGTGTTATTTGTCAAGTATCTGAGGATATTACGCAGGGTTCGCTTCGGCTCGTCTTTGTAGCAGGCGGGCAATTTCAGCTTTTTCTACAAGTCCGACGAGGACACCGTTTTCGCGAATGACGGGGAGCTCTTGTACTTTGAGTTGTTCTAGAAGGGTGACGACTTCGAGGAGAGATAATTCTGGTTTGACGGTTGTGGAAAATTCGATCGGCTTCAGGAGTTCTTTAACTAAAACTTGGGGCCAAGTTCCGGTAGGAATGGTTTTGAGGTCGTCTAGGTCGATCGCCCCTACCAATTGTCCGGCATCATCTGTTGCCAGGAACCTGCGCCAGGTTTGAGTGCTACCGATCACGTAGTTGTTGGCAAATTCTCTGAGGGACAAGTCTTGCGAGACGATCGGACTTTCGGGGGTCACAGCATCTGCGGCTGTCAGCCCTGCCAGTTTATTTTGGACTGTGGCATATTGGGCAGATTGACCGGCATTTTGCAGTAAGAACCAACCGATTACTAGATTCCAAATATTGCCGAATACGCCTGTAGCAATGGCAATCCAACCAATTATTTGACCGACGCGGCTAGCAAAAATTACACCTTTGTAAGGGTTGCCAGTAATTTTCCAGACGATCGCTTTGAGGATGTTGCCGCCGTCGAGGGGCAAGCCGGGAATTAAGTTAAATAAGGCTAGAACTAAGTTGATGGAAGCTAAAAGTCCGACAATGGCGGCTGCGGGGCCTGTGAGACCAGCACCGATGCCGATCGCTGTTAACAAACCGGATAAAAATAAGCTCACCAACGGGCCTGCAATCGCTACCCAAAATGCTTCTGCGGGGGTTTTAGATTCTCTATCTAAATTAGCCAGTCCGCCAAACAGAAATAGCGAAATCGATTTCACGCCAATTCCCTGTTTTATGGCTACCCAACTGTGTCCTAATTCGTGGGCCAAGACGGAAGCAAATAACAGTAACGCTGTGAATAATCCCAGCATCCAGGGCGCTACGGGGCCCAATGTGGGAAACAGGGCAGCTAATGCGCCGCCGTACTGCCAGGTTACTAAACCCAGAACTAAAAACCAAGATGCGTTGACAAAGAAGGGAATCCCAAACAGGTTGCCGACGCGAAATGTACCGTTCATAATGGCTACCTCTGATTTTACGAATGAGAGGTTTTTCTCTCTGTCTCCTTATCGTAACGAAAGGTAACGGCGATGTTAATGCTTAAATTAGGGTGTTATCCGTCTGTGGAGGTTCGGTTTGCGGAATAATTACCGCCGACTGCTGTTTGACCCGCTAGGGGTTAAAAATCCTTATCTCAAAACGGAAGTTCTTGCTATGAGGCTTGAGGAGGATATCTGTTTTAGTTTTCTGTCGGTTTTAACTCAAATCTTGCACCTCTTTGATGAACAGGCAAGGTGCCTGTTCCACAAAAATTAAATTTTCTTGTGGGCCGTTGCTCCTAGCCGGCCCATAAAAGCTTTATTGAGAATGGTGCAACATTTCTGTTTTAACTGAATGCAAGATTTGAGACGGAGAAGGAATTCCCGGCGGACTATTACACCTGTGGCAAGATCTCAGTTTCAAGCAGGTTTAACTATAATGACTTACCCTAAGAATAGTTTCGATCCTAATAATTATGCCAGAATCCTTTTTGCTCGGTCGGCTGCTGCTGCAATTTAACAGCGAAGCGGCTGATATTATTACAGACTTATCCGCTGTTGTTTTAACTCCCGACGGCAATTTGTGGCTGGGTTCAGATGAAACGACTTCGATCGAGCGTTTGTCGCCTGTCGCGCCTCATATTTTTGGAGAACATCAAAGATTTGCGATCGCAGATTTTCTCGAACTTTCGGGAGAATGCGAAATCGATATCGAAGGAATTGATTTCTGCAGCGATTATCTTTGGGTGGTCGGTTCTCACAGCACAAAACGCAAAAAAGCTAAAGGCAAAAACCCCGAAAAAGACATTGAAAGATTAGCACAAATCGAGACAGAAGTCAACCGCTATTTGCTGGCGCGCCTTCCTATGAAAGACGGAATGTTGTGCGAGTCAATTTCCCATTCAGACAATCAAAGAGAACAGAAAGTTGGATGCCTTCAGCGGACAGAAACGGGCAATTTGCTGACAGATGCGCTCAAAGATGACAGCCACCTCGGTCTATATTTATCTGTGCCGATTCCGAGTAAAGAAAATGGCTTTGATATTGAAGGGTTAGCGGTGCGGGGCGATCGTATTTTCCTCGGTTTGCGGGGGCCGGTGCTGCGGGGTTGGGCAATAATTTTAGAGATAGAAGTTGAAGAGGCAGAACCGGGAGTTTTAAGGCTTAAGGCGATTGGGGAAGGAGAGAAATTTTACAAGAAACATTTTGTTGATTTGAACGGTCTGGGCGTGAGAGAATTGTGCTGGAATGGGGAAGATTTGATTGTTTTAGCCGGGCCGACGATGACGTTATCTGGAGAGATGAGGGTGTGTCGGTTAAAGGGAATTTTAGGGCGATCGGGCGACAGTATTACTGGACAAGATGGGGGAGATTTGGAGGTATTGTTTGACTTGCCTTTTAAGGTGGGGGCGGACAATGCTGAGGGGTTGTCGCTGTTTTCGTATTTGGGTGGGCAGAATTCGCTGTTAGTGGTTTACGATTCGCCGGATGCGGGGAGAATGGTTGAGGGAAATTCTATTTATGCGGATATTTTTAGGTTGGGTTTGTAGTGAGGAAATGAGTCCGAGCAAGTTTTGGTGAATCAGGAATAAGGACTAAAGTCCTGACTACAAACAGATGCAAAATTAAGTTAATTGTCGATCGCATCCCTCCGCCGCTGGCTGTAGCGTTTCAATTCATCAATTAAGTGAGTATCGTTAGAAGCTGTTCTCGCGCCCGCTTCCGCCGCCCAGCGCTTCAAATCTTCAATTTGCGATCGCGCGATCGCAGCTAGAGGTACAGTATCCTCGATCGACCTCAAAATATCCTCCGTCATCAAATCCCGGCGCTGTCCGTTTACAAACGTTCCAAACGCCCGATACAATCCATCTATTACAACTTGCTCGATTTCTGCACCGCTAAAATTCTCAGCGCGTTTCGCCAAAACAGCCAAATCAAACTCGCGCAATCTAGTAGGCCGCAGTCGCTGCAAATGCACTTTAAAAATATCTTGCCGTTCCGATTCTGAGGGCAAATTTAAAAAGAAAATTTCATCAAACCTGCCTTTTCTCAGCAACTCTGCCGGCAAAATCCTGACGTTATTTGCAGTTGCGACAATAAATACCGGACTGGTTTTTTCCTGCATCCAAGTTATCAAACTGCCGAATACCCGCCGCGAAGTTCCCGAATCGCCGTCGCTACCGCTGATAATGTTGCCGAAGGCTTTATCTATTTCATCTATCCACAAAACGCAAGGTGCGATCGCCTCTGCTAATTGTATCATTTGCCTGACGCGGCTTTCGCTTTCCCCGACCACGCCGCCAAACAATCTCCCAGTATCCAACCGCAACAGCGGCAAACGCCATTCTGAGGCTATTGTTTTCGCAGATAAAGATTTGCCCGTTCCTTGAATTCCTACTAACAAAACGCCTTTCGGATTGGGTATTCCGTAGCGACGCGCTTCGTCAGTAAAAGCATCTTGCCGCATTTTTACCCACTGTTTCAAATTTTCCAAGCCGCCCACACTTTTTAGGGATTCTCTGGAGTTGAAAAACTCCAAAATTCCCGTTTGGCGAATTGCTTGCTGTTTTTCCTCCAAAACTCCGTCAATATCTGAGTCGTTAATTTGCTGTTTTGCAGCCAAAGCTTTAGCTAAAACCCGCCCGATTCTAGCGCGGCTCAAACCCTGACAAGCTTTAACCAACTGTTCTCTTGCTAACCCGCTAACTTGCAACTGTTGTGGCTTTTCCACAACGTGGGAAATTAAACTGTCGATTTCTTGGACGTTGGGCAAAGGAAAATCAATTACTGTTACTTCTTCTTTCAATTCCTCCGGCAATTCCAGCGTGTGAGAAGTAAGAACTATAGTTTTTTTGCTGCGCTTCAATTCTCGCGTTAAATTCCGCAATTCTCGCACTACCGCCGCGCTTTTTTCGCTGTAGGGATATTTCAAAATAGGGTGCAAATCCCGCAGTACAAATATGGTATATTCTTCAACAGCAGTTTTGCTGACGCGATCGAGCGCCGCCATTACCGAACCTTTCCCAGAACCGTTATCCTCCCAGCCGCGCACAAGATCCCAGAACAACACCCGGCGCGCGGGAGTTACTTGCAGTGCTACTTGGGCAATTACGGCTTCGACCGGTTCCTCCTCCGCGCTGACAATGTACAGCAGCGAATAGCGGGCGCGAATCATCAAATCTAGTCGCTTTACCAGTGGGTCGAAATGGTTATTTTTACTGCCATTGACAGCCTCTAATTCTTTGGATTTGGGGTAAGTATCGGTCATTTTATTTGGTATTTTAGAGTAAAATTAAACTTTATTAATTTTTTTTGCAGTACGGATTTTAGTCTTTTAAATAAAATTAACACAACTAAAGGTTTTCCATAAGGACTTGAGTCCTTAACAACTATTGAACCAGACTAAAGTCCGTACTGCAAATGTTAAAACTATAACAGAATAGTACGCAATTGACTACTTAGCAACTTTTCGAGCTTGTTTAACCATTTCAATGAGAGTGTGGTGAGCATCTTCGGCGTCTTTTAAAGTGCGATCGAAATTTACTCTAACAGGCACTGTTTCGTCGTTGACTTTAGCGCTTAAATCCATACCGTTGGCATCAATAGCGAGCATTTGAGCTTCCGTTGCCTGCGGTTGGTCGCCAAATGCTTGAGCATATAGCACGACAGCACTCGCGTGGTCTTCGTTCATGTGAGTGCAGATGCGATCGCTAATCTCAGTGGAAAACGGTTCTGACATGGGAGATTCCTCAGATGCAATATCGATCGATTGTACTGCGATCGGTACAAAGTTTTCAACCGCGATGAATTGCCTCAAGATTTATCCGTGACAACTAACTAAATTATATCCGCGTTAATCGGCGTTCATCTGCGGTAAAAAATCCAATCATTCAACTACAATGATAAAATATTACTTTCTCAATAGAGGGTACTCACATGAACAACTCTAGCGCTTATATCGAACTACTCAAAACATTTCCTCCCCGACGCATAACTGCTGAGTAGGAATTAATTGTAACTCAAAAAGCGATCGATTCTCTGTGGGACAAAGGCGAACTGACTCCAGACGAACGCGACTATCTAAACGTACTTAGAACTCTAGTTTATGAATGCGAGCATACTTGAGAACCCATACCTGACATTTATGGAATAGAACTGTTAAAAGCTTTGATATAAGAATTTAGCCTTAGACAAAAAGACGTAGTTTCTATTTTGAAAGCCGAGTATATTGTCTCAGATATATTTCATTAAAAGCGTCAACTTACAACAGAACATATACAAAAAATTGCAGGTTTTTTCGGTGTCTCGTTGGCTGTTTTCTTTCCACTGCATCCAACACCTAATAACTCGCAATGAGTAAAAATGGCGTCTACACAAACATAAATTTTATGGCCGATAGAATTCGCGTCTGCACAAACAAAGTCCGCCTTCGCGGACTGAAATAAAAAAGACTAAATTCCGTGTAAGGTGCGCAATGCGAACCCTACAAATCTGGTGTAGTAGAAGGTGCGCATTGCGCGCCCTACGAATGATCAAATACGAATCATTTAACTTGCCAAAAACTACCTAACTAAAAGATCGATCGTCAAAAGGCAATTCATCAAACTGCGAATCAATCTCAGCCTCAGAATTCGCAACAGGGGAATTAGCGCGAGATGCCGGCGGCTTTGCTGAATGCACCTTTGCTACTGGTAACTTTGTTGCAGATTCCGATTTCTGTAGGTTAACTACCGGCAACTCCCCGCCATTTTCTCCATTTTTACCCGTTTGATTCCACAACATCATTCCCAGCAAACCATCAACCAAACCGCCACCGCTACCGTTGCCTGTTACCGCAACATCCGGCACAACTCGCACTTTGCGATCGCCTATAATTTGCATTAACTGCAAAGCCGTATAACCCGAACCTCCCAAAGCAACAACACCCGCGCGATAAGCTTCAGCTTGAGCATTTCCCTTCACCCGAATCGACTCAGCTTCGCCTTGAGCTTGTTTAACCTGAGAATTCGCTTTCAACTCAGAAATTTTCACGCCTTGTTCGGATTTGACCATCTCTTGTTGAATCTCAGCCAGCGCCGTTTCCCGCACCAATTGTTGCCGCTGAGTTTGTGCTAATTGCTGCACCTCATAAGTCTTGCACTGTTCCTCAGCAATTTTGCGATCTGTTTGAGTTTGCATCAACTCTGCTGGCGGCAAAATATCCCCGATTAAAGTATCAATTGCCTGCACGTCGTAGGTACGCAAAGCTGCTTTGATATACTCGGCGGCTTCGGCTTGCCTGCCGCTTCTTGCCGAGAGAAAATCTAATACAGAATAAGCTTGAGCAGAATTGCGGAAATAATTCCCAATTGTCGGCTGCAAAACGTGGTCTACTAAATTCTGCATCGAACCGACGCGGGAGATGACTTTCGGAGCATCCAAAGCGCCGACGTGAATAATTTGAGCTACTTCTAAATCAAAGGCAAAACCGTCTTGAGAACGCACTGTTAAAGACGAAAGTTTAGAATCGTAACTGTGCCTTTCTGTTTTGCCCGACCAATTCAATACTATATTAGTAGTCGGCACTAACTCTACTTTCAAAATGCGAGTGTTCAGCGGATGTTTCCCCGGATAAAGAGGAGTCACCCACACGCCTTTATTGCCGACATTTACTAAATTTCCGTGAGTGAAAGCAGCGCCACTCACATCTTCTGAGGTTTTGCCTACATAAGAAATAACCGCGCCGACATAGCCGATCGGGATTTCCGTCATCGGCACTTGTTCCACCCCGACAAACCAAGGATTTAAGTTCCAAGAACCTGAAAGCAAAACCTGTTCCTGCAAGCCGCGCCGCCCGCCGCCACTGATAAATTTCTGGGCGTTTTGGAAGTTGTCGTGATTCGGAATAATCGGTCCTGCAATTTCTCCATCTTGGATCGGAACGCCGTCATAAGTTGTCACGACTCCCACTTTATCGGGAGCAATTTTGTACAGTTTCAACTGTTCCGCTGTCATCCCGTGTTTGGGAGCATTAGCTGCTGTAATTACCGTAAATAATGCCGTATTTATCCGATAGCTACCGCCCGTCAGAAGGCCGAGTTGGCGACCTTTTTCTCCACCGCTTTTAAGAAATTTGCGAGCATCTTGAAAATTGTCGCATTCTGTGATTTTGCCTAGGATGCGCTGCGGCGGAATCGACTCGCCGGCGGCGGCGATAATTAAAGCAATTTCACCTTGGGGAACCACAGTTAGAGACTCTTTGCGAACGTTGTACTGCAAAGGCCAATAACCCCAGTGCCAACCGGGGGGCAAAGTATCAGCTTGATATCCAGCTTCTCCGTTTAAGGCAATTAAATCTCCGGGGGGTAAAGACTTGCCGCCGAAGCTAAACTTTTTACTGACAATTCCGACTTCACGATCGCCAATTACCACCAATCCGCCAAAAAATAGCGGCAGCACCAGAATAATTATCATACCGCCGATCGCGATCGGGATAAATCCACCCGGACCGAGCTGCATTGTCTGCACGGGAACAGTGGTGCGTAACTGCCCTAACTGCAAGCTAGAATCTGATTTTGCGACTAACTGAGTCGAGGTTTGATTTGCGGGGGGGATATTGCTAGCCGCTAATACTGGCGAGGGTTTCAAACTGGTTATTGCACTGAGGGCTAAAGACGCCGAAACAGCCGCTGCAAACTGTTTTAAAACGCGGACTTTGACTTGAGATTTGGACAAAAATGAATAAAGCATTTTTTTGATCGGGGCTAATTTGTCCTAGGAGTTCCAGCTTAGCCTTACTAAAAAGTTTTTACATAAAACTTAAGGTCTTATTTATCATTATTTGCGGTCATAATAGTCATATTTCTCAGTAAAAAAAATACTGCTCATTAAACTACAGGCTGACAATCCCCCGTTTTAATGCGGAAATCGCGGCCTGCGTGCGATCGCTAACTCCCATCTTGCTCAAAATATTGTTGATGTGAAACTTGACGGTGCTTTCGCTGATGTGCAGAACTTCACTAATCTCGCTGTTGCTTTTACCAGCGACTATGAGGCGGATGACTTCTAATTCGCGATCGCTCAATTCAGGCCCACTCAGGCGATCGGCTAACTTAACACCCACTGCCAGCGGAATGTACTTTTTACCCTCAAAAACAGCCCGAATTGCTGCTAAAAGCTCCTCTGGTTCCGCATCCTTCAGCAGATAGCCCTTAGCACCAGCTTGCAATCCGCGATAGATGTTTTCATCGCCGTCATAAGTCGTCAGCACCACAATCCGGGCGCTGGGAAACTCCGCACAAATCGCAGCAATGGCGGCGACTCCATCCATCACCGGCATCCGCCAATCCATCAGCGTTACATCGGGCTGATGTTGGCGGAACATTGTCACAGCTTCTTCGCCGTTGCTTGCTTGCGCCACAACTTTAACATCTGATTCCTGCTCCAGCAGCGCCACTAAACCTTGCCGCACAATATAATGATCGTCGGCAATTAAAACGCGAATAATATTTGATTGGTTAATCATGTTTACCCTGTTAATTTTATCAAAAAAAACGAAAATATCACTACAAACTTACTATGTATGGTACGAAATGTGCATCTTACTTTACTGGCAATTAACTGAAACTATAACTTCTGTTCCGTTTCCAGGGCTGCTGTTTACAGTTAGCTGCGCGTTAATGCGATCGGCGCGTTCTCTCATCCCCAATAAACCAAAGCCATTGCTCAAACCGATACTTTCCGTATTAAATCCCTGTCCGTTGTCTTGCACCCGCAAAATAAACTTGGCTGTTTCGTAAATAAACTCAATTTTGATCGCTGTAGCTTTGGCATATTTAAAAGTATTTGTTAATGCTTCCTGCCCGATCCGCAACAGATTATTTTCTACCTCTAATGGTAGGGAATATGGCGTGCCAACCATTTCAATAATAGTGCGCGTATCAGTATCTGATGACATTTGTTGAGCAATTTGGTTGAAAGCGCTATACAAATCGCCATCTTCTAAAAGTTGCGGGCGCAGAGATTCTACGGAGCGCCGTGCTTCAGCAAGTCCAGAGCGAGCCAATTCGCAGACTGTTTTCATGTGTCCCTGTGCTTGTTCTGGATTCGCTGCCATTACCCGTTCTGCAGCTCCCAAATGTATGATAATGCCTGCAAAAGTTTGTGCTAAAGTGTCGTGAATTTCCCGCGCCATGCGGTTGCGCTCTTCTAGAATATTTTGGTCTATGAGTTGTTTAGACATCCTTCTCAGATGCAATTGATTTTCGACGCGCACTAAAACTTCTTGTTGTTGAAAAGGTTTTGTAATATAGTCTACTCCCCCCAGAGAAAATGCTTTTACCTTATCGAAAACTTCTTGCAAAGCGCTGATGAAAATTATTGGGATATCTTGAGTTTTTGGAGTAGCTTTGATCTGCTCGCAGATTTCGTAGCCATCCATTTGAGGCATCATAATATCCAGTAAAATTAAGTCTGGTAAGTTTGCTTTGATAAAGTTTAGAGCTAATTGGCCACTGGGAGCTAGGTAAACTTTATACCCAGCGACAGATAGTATGCCACTTAAAAGTTTTAAGTTCTCAGGACAATCATCAATCACTAAAATACTTTCTTCGCCGGTAAAACTGAGGTTTTTGTTCATGTCTCATCCCTCAATGTGTGTATTAAATTTAGCAACTGTTCGTACTGAAAATTTTTAATGCAAGCTGCGCTCGCCCTAGCTAAGGGCTGATTGATTTCGCGAATTTGACTGATTACTGTTTGCATCTGTTCCAAATCGAGATTGCTAATAGCTTGCTGCAGATTGGCTACTAACTCAGGAGGCAATTCAGAAAATGCGGTTTTTGTCAATACATTTACTTCATTTTCTGGGAAACTGGGGGCAGCATTTAGTTCTTCAAAAACGAATTGCACCCCGATATGTTTGTGCAAAACATCAAATATGTTTGCTTCTCTAAATGGTTTGCGAACAAAATCATCGCATCCGGTAGAAAGAACAACGGCTTTTTCTTCCTCAAAACTACTTGCTGTTATGGCAACAATTGCTGTAGCTTGAGTTTCGCTCACATCTTCGCCACCTTTAACAAGGGGGGAAGTAGATGATGCTTTGGCTTTAATTTGTTTGGTAGCTTCATACCCATCCATCACCGGCATCCGCATATCCATAAAGATTAAATGCGGTGAATATTGCTCCCACTTTTCTATTGCTTCCATCCCATTTTTGGCTTCGTAGACTTCAAAACCGATCGCGGAAAGCAGTTTAACCAGCAGTTGGCGGTTGTCAAAAGCGTCGTCTGCAACGAGAATTCGATAGCGGGGTTGATTGGGTGCGATCGCAATAACTCGTCTAGTTGGCTGTTCCCGTTGGCGATCGGTACTTTCAACTACATTAAATTTAATGTCAAATTTGAAGATAGTACCGCCTCCAGCACGAGAACTGACTGTCATTTCACCGCCCATTAACTGTACAAAAGAACGCGCGATAGCTAAACCTAATCCTGTTCCTTGTTGCGATTCTTCCCCAGTTTTAGTTTGCACAAAAGCTTCAAAAAGCTTGTTTAATTCACTACCATCAATTCCCTCTCCCGTGTCTTCTATCTCAAAGCAGATTTGCTGAGCAAGATTCTGATTTTTAATTTTCACATAAATGCCACCTTCCGATGTGAATTTAATCGCGTTAGAAATCAAGTTAATCAAGATTTGGCGCAATTTAATTTCATCAGTTTGCACATATTGGGGAAGGTCTGACATCCGCTCGACTAAGAACTGCAATCCCTTATTTTCTGCCGGCAGTTGGAACATATTTTCGATGTCGTCCAGTAGGCGGTGGAGGTCAAAATTTGTCGGGTTGAGCGTCGTGCGCCCCGCTTCTATTTTGGATAAATCTAATACTTGGTTAATCAGTCCGAGCAAATGTTCTCCGCTGCGGGTGATAATATCCAGGTGTTCTTGCTGTTCCTGCAATAGGTTAGAACCGCGATTCAACAGTTGGGAAAAACCCAGAATTGCATTGAGGGGAGTCCGCAATTCGTGGCTCATATTTGCGAGGAATATGCTTTTTGCTCGGTTGGCTTCTTGTGCTGCGTGTTCGGCTCGTTGTCGCTCGATAATTTCTCGCTGGAGTTCGAGAGTGCGATCGCTCACTTGCTGTTCTAAAGTGCGGTTGTAGTCGGCTAAAACTTTTTCGGCTTGTTTGCGATCGGTGATATCTTGAAATGTGGCGATCGCATAATTAATTTTACCAGTTTCATCCATAATTGGTGTGCTGGAAACTTCCAAGGAAACAATCTTATCAGGTCGGCGGAACTCCATATCATCTACTTTGACAGTTTCACCCGTCAAAGAACGCACTATTGGCATTTGTGCGGTGGGATATAACTCGTTAGTTCCTGCTAAATAAGCTTGACCAATTTCGGCAAATTGAGCGGCATTTAATTCGGGTATATAATTGATGCCACTGAGTTGGGAAGCTGTGGGATTTGCGTAGGAAATTTGTCCGGCGCTGTCAATTACTGTTACTCCAATCGGCATCGCATTGATAAATTGAGTAAGGCGATTTTCGCGTTCTTTTACTTCTGCATAAAGTTTAGCATTGGTAAGTGCGATCGCCGCTTGTCCCGATAGCAATTGCAAAACTTCTAAACGTTCGGGAGTAAAAGCTTGTGTAGTGAGGTTATTTTCGAGATAAACAATAGCAGCCAGTTGACCTTGATTCATCAAAGCAGCACACAAAATAGATTTGGGCTGACGAGCTTTGATGTAAGAATCATTCGTAAAATTGCCTTCACGAGGGGCATTATTTAAAACCACATTTTCTTTGGTTCGGGCGACATAATTGATAATTGTTTCAGAAAGTTTCTGGCAATTTTCAACTGGTTCAGATTGCAACACCGTTATCCGTTCGTCGTTCACTGCACCTTCAGCTTCAATCAGCAATTTGCCTTGACTTTCTAAAAGTAAATATCCTTTTTGAGCCCCGACATTTTCAATCAAAATTTTCATCAATCTGGACAGTAATTTATCCTGTACAATTTCCCCAGCAATTGCTTCGGAAGCTTTCATGACTGTAGCGATATCCAAGGAAGAACTAGAACGGCTGTTCGTAGTAGATGTAGTTGAACTTTTTTTACTTACAGGTCGATCAATCGTAAATAATTGCGGATATCGCGTTTCTAAATCTTTAACTTTAGCCGCCGCACCCCAGAGTTGATAGCAGTAACAGGATTCCTGCATATAAGCTTTGGCTGTTAATTCTTTCCCCCTGGATAAATAGAACTTGGCAGCGAGTTCGTAAGCGAGAGCGGCTTCGTGGATGTACTCGTTTTCTTTGGCGAGGGAGATGGCGCGATCGTAATAGTCGATTGCTTCCACAACTTGACCCAAAACTTCACTCCGAAGTGCTTCTACTAAATAAAATTTATGCAAGTGATTCATGGGAGCATGATGCGCCCAAGTACGCATTTTCTCTTGGCTGCTATTCACGCGATTTAGTATAGCATTTCGTTCGGAGTTTGCAGATTTCTTAAATATAGTTAAATGCGCGAGAGAGTCATAAAAATAAAAAACAGGAACAGCAACCATTCCTGTCATACCAATTAAATACTGTTCGGCAGTTACTGCATTATCTGCTGCCTGATGAGCTTCATCAAATAAATAGCATAAAATTAATTTATTCAAATAAAATAAAGCTAAACCTTGTTTGTCTTGAGTAGCTTGATGTATAGATAAAAATTCGTTTTCATTATAATCATCACTATTTAAATCAAGAGTGTTGGTATTTTTTTTTTGTAAATTGCGAACTATTTGTAAATACATTACTACCCAATTAAAGCTACTTTTTTGTCGAGTTTTGCTAAGAATTTCACAATAATTTATTATTTCCTGTTCTAGTGCAACAAGTTCATAACCCATTGAATATGAATTAAAGCAGCGATCGAATAAAGCATAACCAATAAATTCAAAATCTCCTGTTTCCACTGCACTATAATAAGCTTCAAGTAAAATTTTTCTACTTTCTTTTAGATGCTTTTTCCAATGTATAATGTGATTGCCAAAAGCATCTAAAACTCTAGCCTTAACTTGGCGAGCATTAAAGCGTTCTATTAACTTTAAGGCTAGCTGGGAGAATTCATAACCTGCCTCAATATCTACAACAATTCCACACAAAACAACGCCGTAGGCTGCATAAGCAAAAGCAGACCAGATTGAATTTCCGTATTTGATGGATAAATTGACATTAGCTAAAACAATTAGTGTCATTAAATCAGGATTAGTTAAATAGGTAGTACCTATCATTCTTGAACAAATAAATAAAGCGGTTCGAGCTTCTGGTTGCGTCATTTCAGGCAACTCAAATAATTCTTTTATTTCTCGTCCCTTTAACAGGGTATTTGTTTCTTCAAAACCCTTTTTAATCTCCTCAGTTTTGGGCTGTTCTGGTAAATCAATTCCTAACAACTTAAGAAAAAATAAACCTGTTTGCACTCCTTTTTTAAAGTTGCCTTGAGACATATGAGCTTGAATAATCACATCGTAAATTTTTGCTTTAGAAATTACTATTACTGTAGATTTTAATGCAATCTCTGATAACTGATTCATGATGATAAAATTACCTGTTAGATAGGCTGTCTCTACTGCTTCTTCATAAAGGCACAAAGTTAAGTTATAGGAATTTTTCCAACTATCTGCACTCAACATTTTTAGACCAACATTAAAATGCTCAAACGCTGCTTCATAAGCAGTTGATGCTTTAGCCTTTTGACCTGCTATCAGGTTTAGATGCGCCAGTTCATCTCTTTCTCGCTGATGGGAAATTAGATCGCAACCAAAATTTAGTTGATTGACAATTTCAAAAATTTTTTCTTCTGTAGGATAGGCATTTGGGCTGCCATCTACGCGGCTATTTTGCAGCAAAAATCGCCCAATTTTTTGATGTAAAATTGGCTTACCATGTTCGGAAATTAGCGAATACGCCGCTTGCTGAATTCTGTCATGGACAAATTTGAATTCTAGGAATTGGGACTTGGGTAATTTCCCTGCAATTTCTAATTCCACATCTCCCATGTTCCCCAGCAACACGACTAAATTTTCAGCAACGGCGGCGTACAACTCATCCGCCGTTTGTCCCACAGATTTTCCGCAAAGTGAGGCGAGGGTTTTCAGATCGAATTGATTGCCAATGCAGGCTGCTATTTTTAACGTTTCCTGCGTATTCTGTGACAGTTGTTTAATTTTGCCAGCCATCAATTCGACAACATTATCAGTGAAATTTCTCGCTTGAATTTTATCTAAATCCCACTGCCAACTCCCCTGGCTCCCCTCTTGGTAAGACTGGTCTGTTTCATTCTCTTGTAGGGGCAATCCCCCCGTGGTTGCCACAATATCTGAAAGCCCTGTAGGGGCAATCTCCCCACGCGCGGCGAAGCTATCCCGTAGGGAATCGCCCTCGTCTATCGGCTGGGGGGGCACGGGGGCACCGCCCCTACAAAACCCTGGTTTTTGTGAGAATGAAACAGCCCTGGGGGTAAAGTCGAATTGTAATAGCCCTTCTGTATAAAGCGATTTGAGAAATTCATTCATAAAGAAAGGATTCCCACCCGTTTTGAAAAAGACTAACTCCGCAAGGGAGTTGACTCTTGCTTCCTGGCAATTCAGGGCATCGGAAATTAGTTGAGTAACAGAGGCTAAATCTAAAGGTGACAGGAAAATGCGATCGACATTTGCCCCTGTTTTGATAATCTCTGCAATCGTTAGCATTAACGGATGAGCCGCAGAAACTTCGTTATCCCGATAGGCCCCAATTAAAAACAGTCCCGTTGACGAAGCGCCGAGCAGCAGTTGCATCAGTTTCAGAGATGCCCCGTCAGCCCACTGCAAATCATCGATAAATATTGTCAGAGGATGTTCGGGTTTAGTAAAAACTTTAATGAAGTTTTGAAACACAAAGTTAAAGCGGTTTTCTGCTTCTGCCGCACCCAATTCTGGCGGCGCGGGTTGCTTGCCGATAATTAATTCAATTTCGGGAATTACGTCAATAATGACTTGAGCGTTGATTCCCAATGCATCTAATAATTTTTCCCGCCATTCTTTAAGTTGCGCTTCGCTTTCTGTTAACAGTTGTTTGGCTAAATCCTGAAAAGCGCTGACAATTGCGCTGTAGGGAATGTTGCGCTGATACTGGTCAAATTTGCCCGATATAAAATAACCGCGCTGTTGAGTAATCGGCTTGTATAATTCTTGCACCAAAGCTGATTTGCCGATACCCGAATATCCCGAAATCAGCATCAGTGAACTTGTGCCACAGACATCTTTTCCTTGTTGGCTGACTTGTGCAAAAGCTGTCAGTAAGCTATCAATTTCTCGATCTCTGCCATAAAGTTTTTGTGGAATTTGAAAACGGTTAGAAATATCTTGACTCCCTAGGGTAAAAACTGATATATTGTTGTGGCTGTGCAGTTGATTTAAACATTCTTCTAAATCCGCTTTTATTCCGATCGCACTTTGATAGCGCTCCTCAGCGTTTTTTGCCATCAATTTCATGACAATATCGGAAATAATTTGCGGAATTTCAGGATTCACCTGAGATGGAGACAAGGGCTGTTTAGCGAGATGACTGTGTACTAATTCCAGCACATCATGGGTGTCAAAAGGCAGTTGGTATGTCAGCAGTTCGTAAAAGGTAGCGCCCAGGGAATAAAAATCTGTGCGGTAATCTAAACTTCTATTCATTCTGCCAGTTTGTTCCGGCGACATATAAGCAAGAGTTCCCTCTAAAATGTTGGGATTTTTTAGGGTGTTATTCTCCCGCGTCAACTGCGTCGAAATCCCAAAGTCGATGATTTGGTAGTGCTTTTATGTAAAGGATGGAGAAAATAGAGGCGGTTGAGCCTTCAGAATTGCTAATCGGATTTGGTGATTG